>NZ_JBEYTW010000055.1:0-56389 GCF_040643275.1 Spirillospora sp. NPDC047418 | reverse complement strand
TACACCACTCTTCCCCTCCCCGCGGCTCTTCCGATCTGTCCCGTCGCGCCTGCGCGTCGTCCCGGGCGTTCATCCCGGTCTCCCGTGGGGGGTCGACCCCCCACACCCCCCGGTTCGCTCCGCTCATCGGATCTCCTCCTCCCGGCTCGGCCGCAGCAGGGCGGGGTGCAGGAGGCGGGCGTCGCCGGCCCGGTAGAGCCGGGGGCGGGGGCCGCCGCGCCGGCCGCCCCGGTCGGACGTGGCGCCGGTGCTCTCCACGAACCCGGGCACCGACAGGACCTTCCGGTGGAAGTTGCCGGCGTGCAGCTCCTCGCCCCACACCGCCTCGTAGACCGAGCGCAGCTCGGGGATCGTGAACTCGCCGCCGCAGAACGCCGCCGCGAGCGGGGTGTACTCCAGCTTCCCGCGCGCCCGCTCCAGGCCGTCCGCGAGGATCCGCGCGTGGTCGAAGGCCAGCCGGCGGGTGGTACCGGGACGCTGGTCCCCGGACTCGGTGAGGCCCAGTGCGTCCAGCGGTGTCCAGGCCGCCTCCGCCGCGTCGCCGCCCGCCTCGGGGTCGGGCAGCTCCGGAGCGAACGCCAGGTGCGCGACGGAGATCACGCGCATCCGCGGGTCGCGGCCGGGGGAGCCGTAGGTGCCGAGCTGCTCCAGGTGGACGCGGCCGAGCACGCCGCCCTTCGCGCTGAGGCCGGTCTCCTCGGCCAGCTCCCGGACGGCCGCGTCGGGCAGGTCCTCGGCGTCGCCGCCGCGCAGCGGCCCGCCCGCCTGGACGAAACCGCCCGGCAGTGCCCACATGCCCGCGTACGGGGCGTTCCCGCGCTGGACCAGCAGGACGTGGAGGGCGCCGTCCCGGATGGTCAGCGCCACCACGTCCACCGTCACGGCGACCGGGTCGTAGTCGCGCGGGTCGTAGTTCGCGAGGAACTCGGCCTCGTCGCGCCTCGGTTCCGGTGTCATCCCGCGCTCTCCCATCGATCTCATCGTGAGTCAATCTCGATCTGAGTCTATCTCGTATTGAGAACAACCTAACCCGGGTGGGAGCGGTTGTCCAGAGTGCGAGGGTTGCGAAAAGCGGGCGCCGTCCCCCTTGGAGGGGGCCCGGCGCCCGCTGCGTTCGGCGAAACTTCACAAAAGGCGGCTCGGCAACGGAGGCTCAGCGGCGGTGGCGGCCGCCGCCCGGCGGCTCCTCCTGCTCCTCGCCGTAGCCCTGCTCGCCGTAGGGACCGGACGCGTACGGGTTCCGCACGTCCGGATCGACCGCGTAGGGGTCGGCGTCGGCGGCCGGGCCCGGCCCGTACCCGCCGGAGGGGTACGGCGTGGACGGGCCGCCCCGGTCGTCGCGGTCGTACCGCTCCGGTGCGGGCCGCTCGGCCCGGTACGGCTCCCGCGCGAACTGGCCGCCCGGCTGCCGCCCGGTCGAGTACCGGCCCGTCGGATAGGGGCTCTCCGGCGCGCCCGGCCGCCGGTCGCCGGGCCACGGGCCGGGCCCGCCGGCCGGGACGACCCCGGGCGGCAGCCCCCCGGACGCGCCCGGCCGCGGCGCCCCCGGAAGTGCCCCCGGCGGCGGCGCGGCGGCCATCGGAGCGGCGACCGGCCGGTCCGGCGGCGGCGCGTCCAGCAGCAGCCTCATCTGGCTCTTGCGGCGCCCGTACACCAGGTACAGGACGAGGCCGACGGCCATCCAGACCGCGAAGTACGCCCAGGTCTCGACCTTGAGGTTCAGCATCAGCCAGCCGACCGCGACGATCGTCGCGAGCACGACCAGCGGCGCCGCGGGCATCCGGAACGGCCGGTGCAGGTCGGGCTGGGAGTGCCGCAGCGCGAGCACGGCGGCCGCGACGAACAGGAACGCGAACAGCGTGCCGATCACGACGAGCTGCTCCAGCGTCAGCACGTCGAACGTCTGCGACATGACCACCGCCGCGCCGCCCGCGAGCAGGGTGGCGCGGGACGGCACCTTGTACCGGCTCATCGCGGCGAGCGGGCGCGGCAGCAGCCCGTCCCGGGCCATCGAGAACACCACCCGGGTCAGGCTGATCATCACCACCAGGATGACGGTGGTCAGCGCCAGCACCGCGCCCACGTCGACGATCTTGCCCATCGCGCCGGCGCCGACCTCGTCGAACGCGGCGGCGAGCAGCAGCTTGTCCGGGTCGAGCTTGGCGAACCCGGCCATCCCGACCATGCCGACGAGCGCGATCGCCACCGCCGCGTACAGCACGATCGCGGTGAGCAGGGCGGTGAGGATGCCGCGCGGCACCTTGCGGGGCGCGTCGTCGGTCTCCTCCGAGGAGGTCGCGATGAGGTCGAACCCGATGTAGGCGAACGCGATGGCCGGCGCGGCGGCGAACAGCCCCCAGACGCCGAACACGTGCGGGGTGCCGCCGCCGAACGCGCCGAGCACGGCGTCCAGGACCGTCTGGTCGCCCTCCGGCGCCGGCCGCGCGGGCGGGATGAACGGGGTGAGGTTGCCGGCGTCGAAGAACTTCAGGCCGGTGGCGATGACGAGCCCGATCACGATGACCTTCGCCATCACCATGTACCACAGCGTCTTCAGGCTCATCCGGCTGCCCGAGGCGAGCATCACCACGACCAGCACGAGGATGCCGAAGGCCAGCACGTCCGGGCCCTTGACCTGGCCGATCACCTCGCCGAGCCAGCCCGGGACGGGTACCCCGAAGTCGTGCAGCGCCTGCGTGAAGTACAGCGACCACACCCGCGCGAGCACGGACGCGGCCAGCAGCAGCTCCATGATCAGCGCCCAGCCGACCACCCACGCCCACACCTCGCCGAACGCGACGTAGCTGAAGGAGTAGGCGCTGCCCGCCACCGGGATGATCGACGACAGCTCCGCGAACGCCAGCGCGGCCAGCACGCAGACGCCGCCGGCGATGAGGAAGGAGATGAGCACGCCGGGCCCGGCGGTCGAACTGGCCTGCTCGCCGGCGATCTTGAAAATGCCGGAGCCGATCATCACGCCGAGGCCCAGCACGACGAGATCGCGGGTCCGGTAGACCACGCGGAGGCGGTGCCGTCCGCCGTAGAGCCGTCCGGTGGCCTGTTCCACCGGCAGCCGGCGGAACATGTTGTTGCGCATGCGCATGTCCCAGGTCATAGATCGTCCCCCAGGCCGGGGGCCAGGGTCAGTGCACCCGCGCCGCTGTTCGCGAGGTGATGGCTTGCCGAAGTCCCTAAGAATTCACCAGGTACGACCATAATCGCAACGTTTTCGCCCCGTGGGATGTCGTCTCATCGTTGTCGCATCCTGCCAAAGTGCAGGTCGGCGACATGCCGCAGCGGCGCCCTCACGCTCGGCGCATGCTCACCGAACCATTTTCTAATGGACCGTTCCGATGGAATACGTCCCTTTTCCGTTGCCGGAAAGCGCTTTCGACTCCGGCCCGCACGGGCGTCCGGGGCCGGCCGGTGCGGACGGTGGCATCGGACGAAGATCGGTGGCACCGTAGGGACGCCGCGTTCGTCTGGAGGTCCGGTGTCCCGCTCCCCGTCACGCCCGAACCCGTCCTCGAACCCCTCCTCCGTCCCCGCCCGCTCCCGGCCCCCGCGCTCCGGGCCCGCCCGCGTCCGGCGCCGCACGGCGCTCGCCGCCGCGCTGACCGTCGCCGCGTCGCTGACCGTCCCGGCCGCCCATGCCGCCGACGCCGCCGCCGGCACCGCCGCCGCGCCGGTCCCCGCCCCGGGACCGCACGCCGGGCCGTCGCGGCCGCCGGTCAAGCAGCCGGTCGCGACCGGGTACGGCGGCGCCGTCTCCACGGTCGACCTGGACGCCAGCCGCACGGCCCTGGAGGTCCTGAAGCGCGGCGGCAACGCGATGGACGCGGCCGTCGCCGCCGGCGCCGCGCTCGGCGTCACCGAGCCGTACGTGTCCGCGATCGGCGGCGGCGGCTACATCACCTACTACGACGCGCGCAAGCACCGCGTCTACGCGCTCGACGGCCGCGAGTTCGCGCCGCGGCGGATGAGGCAGGACTCCTTCATCGACCCGGCCACCGGCGGGCCGCTGCCGTTCGACCAGGCCGTCACCAGCGGCCTCGGGGTCGGCGTGCCCGGCACCCTCGCCCAGTGGGACCTCGGCCTGCGCCGCTTCGGCACCCGCGACCTCGGCACCCTGCTGCGCCCGGCGATCAAGCTCGCCGACCGGGGATTCGTCGTCGACCAGGAGTTCCACGACCAGACCGCGGTGAACGAGGCCCGCTTCCGCGACATCGTCCCCACCCGGAGGCTCTTCCTGCCGGACGGGAAGGTGCCCGAGGTCGGCTCGGTGTTCCGCAACCCCGACCTCGCCGACACCTACCGGCAGCTCGCGAGGCGCGGCACCGACTGGTTCTACGAGGGCGGGCTCGGCAGGGAGATCGCCAGGACGGTCGCCAGGCCGCCGGTGGACCCGGACGCGACCAGGAACGTCCGCCCCGGCCTGGTGGAGCGCGGCGACCTCGCCGCCTACCGGGCCGTGGTGCGCGAGCCCACGCACGTCCCCTACCGGGGGATGGACGTCTACGGGATGCCGCCGTCGTCGTCCGGCGGCGCCACGATCGGGGAGGCGCTCGACATCCTGGGCAACTTCCGGCTCGACGCCCGCGACCCGGTCACGGCGCTGCACTACTACCTGGAGGCGTCCAAGCTCGCCTACGCCGACCGCGGCCGCTACCTCGGCGACGCCGACAAGGTGGACGTGCCGCTGGACGAGCTGCTGTCCGCCGGGTTCGCCCGCGAGCGCGCCTGCCTGATCAAACCGGACCGGGCCGCCCCCGCGCCCGTCGCGCCCGGCTCGCCGGACGGGACCTACGAGCCGTGCATCCCGCCCGGCACGCAGACCCGCGCGCTGGCGTTCGAGGGTCCGCAGACCACGCACCTCGTCGTCGCCGACAAGTGGGGCGACGTCGCCTCCTACACGGTGTCGATCGAGCAGTTCGGCGGCAGCGGCATCACCGTCCCCGGCCGGGGGTTCCTGCTCAACAACGAGCTGACCGACTTCTCCTTCCAGCCGCCGGCGCCCGGCCAGGCGGCCGACCCGAACCTGCCCGGCCCGCGCAAGCGCCCGCGCAGCAGCATGGCCCCGACGCTCGTCCTCGAGGACGGGCGCCCGAAGCTCGCGCTCGGCACCCCCGGCGGGTCGACGATCATCACGACCGTGCTGCAGATCCTGCTGAACCGCATCGACCTCGGCATGGACCTGCCCACCGCGCTCGACGCGCCCCGCGCGACGCAGCGCAACACCCCGCTCGTGTACGCCGAGCAGCCGTTCATCGACCGGTACGGCCGCGACCTCGCCGCGCGGGGGCACCGGCTGGAGGTCTTCCCCGGCCCGCCCGCGGGCGTGATCGGCGCCGCGACGGGGCTGGAGTTCCTGCGGCCGGGGCTCGTCCAGGCGGTCGCCGAGCCGGTCCGGCGGGGCGGCGGCAGCGCGCTCGTCGTCCACCCGGCCCGGTGAGCGGCCCCGTGATGGCGTGCGCGCACGGTGAGCGGGAAGGAGTCGTGCCATGGCGCCCTCTTACGTGCAGGTGACGACCGCGACCGACTCCCGGGCGGAGGCCGCCGAGCTGGCGCGGTCGGCGGTCGCCGAGCGGCTCGCCGCCTGCGCGCAGCTGGTCGGCCCGATCGCCAGCACCTACTGGTGGGAGGGCGAGATCGAGTCGGCGGAGGAGTGGATGGTGCTCTTCAAGACCTCCGCCGACCGCTTCGACGAGCTCGCCTCGCTGATCACCGAAGGCCACTCCTACGACACCCCGGAGATCATCGCGACGCCGGTGGTGGCGGGCAGCATGGACTACCTCGCCTGGATCACCGAGCAGACCGAACCCGGGGCCCGCGACGACGCGGTGGCCGATCCCGCCGACGACTGAGCCTTGGCCGTGTGACCTGGGTCATGGCAGGGTAAGTTCTTGTTTACCCTGGCCGGACGGGTTCCGCCCGGTCGCGGCGGCGGATGAAGGGCGGTCGATGTGCGCGAGTTGAGCGAGGTGGGAGCGGACCACGGCCTGTTCGGGCCCGGCTCGGTGACCTGGCGGGTCATGGGCGAGCCCGTGCTGATCGTCGGCGGGATCAGGGCGCTGCTGCTGCAGGCCCTCCATCCCCGGTCCATGTGGGGGACGGCGCAGAACTCCGAGCTGATGGACCCCTCCGCGGCGTGGGCGCGGCTGACCCGGACGGTCGAGTTCGTCCGCGTCCGCACCTACGGGACGGAGGAGGAGGTCGAGCGGGTCGGCCGCCGCGTCCGCCGGCTGCACGGCAGGCTGACCGGGCTCGACATGCGGACCGGCGAGACGTTCCCGATCGACGACCCGGAGAACCTGCTCTGGGTCCACATGGGCGAGGTCGACTCCTACCTCGACGTGGCGCGCCGCGCCGGCGTCCCACTCAGCGGCGAGGACGCCGACACGTTCGTGGACGAGCAGCGCCGCGCCGCCGAGGTCGTCGGCCTCGACCCGGCGGACGTGCCCGCGACGGTCGCGGAGATGCGCGAGTACTACGCGGAGATGCGGCGGAAGATCTTCGCGTGCCGGGAGGCGCGCGAAGGGTTGCGCCGCATGTTCAGCCCGGCCGTGCCGCGCAACCTGCTGCCGCTGAAGCTCGCCGCGCCCGCCGTCGGGACGCTGACCGTCGCGACGCTGCCGCGCTGGGCGCGCCGCATGTACGGGCTGCCGGGGCTGCCGACGTCCGACCTCGCGGCCACGCTGACGCTGAAGGGCCTGTACCAGACCACGCGGGTCGTCCCGGAGCGGTACCGGTACTCGCCGGACGCGCGGCGGGCCAGGCGCCTCACGCGCGAGCACGAGACGGGCCTGGCCACCTGGTCGATGGCGTCCTGACCGGGCCCCGCCGGGCCCGCCCGCGCCTCACGCCACCGGCGGCGGCGCGTCCGCGTCCTCGTCGTGCCGCGCCCCGTGCATGGGCAGCAGCAGCGCCGGGACGATCAGCAGCGCGGTGAGGATCAGCGCGACCCAGAACGTGCTGCCGAACGCGTCGGCCAGCTTGGGCGCGACCTGCTGCCGCACCTGGTCGGGGATCGCGCCGACGCCGCCCCCGCCCCCGCCGGCCGCCTGCGGGATCCGGTCGCCGATCTCCTGGGCGAGGATGACGGCGAGCAGCGCGGTGCCGACCGACCCGCCGAGCTGCACGATGATGTTCAGCGAGCTGCTGGCCCGCGACACCGCCTCGCGGCGCAGCGTCGTGAGCGCGGCCGACATCGTCGGCATCATCGTGCAGCCGAGCCCGATGCCCCGCACGACCAGCGCGCCGCCGAGCAGCCAGTAGGAGGTGTCCGCCGTGACCAGGGCGAACGGGACGGTGCCGAGCACCAGCAGCGCGATGCCGAGGGGCACGATGCGCCCGGCCCCGAACCGGTCGGTGATCACCCCGGCCGCCGGCATCGCGATCGCCGCCCCGACGCCCTGCGGGGCCAGCAGCAGGCCCGCGGCGAACGCGCCCTCGCCGCGCGCGGTCTGGTAGAAGAGCGGGATCAGCAGCATCGAGCCCATCAGCGCGATGCCGACGAGGAACACCGCGACGGACGCGGTCGCGAACGTCCGGTCGGCGAACAGCCGGACGTCGATCAGGGACCGCTCGCGGCGGCGCAGGCTGTGCAGCACGAACAGGGCCACCAGGACCGCGCCCGCGATCAGCCAGCCGACCGTCGTGGCGTTGCCGAAGCCGCCCTCCCTGCTCGCGGTGGACAGGCCGTAGATCAGCAGCGCGAACCCGGGCGGCAGCAGCAGCAGCCCGCGCAGGTCGAGCGCCGACGCGCCGGCCTCGCCCCGGCCGCGCGGCACCTTCCACCAGGCGAGCGCGAAGGCCAGCGCGCCGACCGGCACGTTCACGAAGAAGATCCAGCGCCAGTCGACGTCCTCGACCAGCCAGCCGCCGATCACCGGGCCGAGGACGGGCCCGAGCAGCATCGGCACGCCGACGATGCTCATGATCCGGCCGAGCCGGCGCGGCCCGGCCGCCATCGTCAGGATGGCCATCCCGGTCGGCATCAGCATGCCGCCGCCGAGCCCCTGCACCACCCGGAAGACGATCAGCGAGCCGATGTTCCAGGCCGCGCCCGACAATACCGACCCCGCCACGAACAGCACGATCGAGGTCAGCCACACGCTCCGCCCGCCGAACCGGTCGACGGCCCAGCCGGTGAGCGGGATGACGCTGCCCATGGCCAGCAGGTAGCCGGTGATGACCCACTGGATCGTGGACAGGTCGGTGGAGAAGTCGCGCCCGAGCGTCTCCAGGGCCACGTTGACGATCGTGGTGTCCAGGATCGCCATCAGGGTGCCGGCCACGATCACGAGGCCGAGCACGATCGTCTGCCGGTCGAGCCGTTCGCCGCCGGTACCGCCCGGCGGCGCCACCTTGGTGGACGGGCTTTCGGCCATGGTCGCCCCCCCTTGCCTGAAGTCCCGGTAGCCCGGAGTCCCCGTGACTCAAGATGCGAAACATCTTGAAGATCAATGTTTTGCATTGCATCACGAAATATGTTGAACTTCAAGCTATGTCCGAGGATCGCTTCACCACCGACGCGTCGGTCGACGCCGACATGGAGACGATGGTGCAGCTCCTCGGCCGGACGATGCGCGGCATGAAGGGCGCGCGCCCCGAGGCCGAGGACCTCATCCACCGGGTGAAGGAGGCCGGGCTCGGGCCCCGGCACGTGCCCGCGCTGATGCAGCTCGTCCTGCACGGCCCGGCGCCGGTGGGCGTCCTCGCCCGGCACATGGCGCTCAACCCCGCCACGGTCAGCCAGCTCGTCGGCGAGCTGCAGCGCGGCGGCTTCGTCGACCGGCACCCCGACGAGCGGGACCGCCGCCGCATGATCGTCAGCCTGGCCGCGGCGCACCGCGAGGCGATCGAGCGGTTCGCCTGGCGCCGGCTGCGCCCGCTGCGGACCACGCTGGAGACGCTGACGCCGACCGAGCGGCGGCACTTCCTGCACGGCTGGCGGACGCTCGCCGAGAACATGGAGCGCGGCGGCCCGCCCGCCCCCGACGGCACGGAGCCGCCCTGCCCGGAGAACCCCCCGGAGCCGTGATCAGCTGCGGGCCGGCGGGCGGGGTCAGCCGCGGCGCATGAGGCGGCCGACGGCGGCCATCAGCTCGGTGGACATCTCGTCCCCCTTGCCCTCCTCGGCGCCCTCCGCCACGCAGTGCCGGACGTGCCCGTCCAGCAGGCCGAGCGCCACCTTGTCCAGCGCGGCCTGGACGGCGCTGATCTGGGTGAGGATGTCGATGCAGTAGCGGTCGTCCTCGACCATCCGGTCGATGCCGCGCACCTGGCCCTCGATCCGGGCCAGCCGGGTCTGCAGCTGGTCCTTGGTGGCGGTGTACCCGCGGGTGGGGGTCTCGCTGGTCGCCATTACCGTCCTCCGCAATCTTCCGAGGGCGCACGCCCGGGTACCCCTGGGGGACATCCCCCAACAGGTACCTTATGCGGTGCCCGGGGTCACGGCGGCGGGACGTTCCAGGCGCCGACGACCGGCCGGTCATGCTCGGTGCCGAGCGCCGAGAGCGTCCCGGTGCCGAGCGCGAACAGCCGGCCGAGCGCGGGTTCCAGGCCGAGCCACCGCGCCGTCAGCACCCGCAGGAAGTGCCCGTGCGCGACGAGCGCTACATCGCCGTTCGGGAGCGGGCCGCCGGCGAGCGGGCCGATCCGCGCCAGCACCGCGTCGGCCCGCGCGCCGACCTGCCCGACGGTCTCGCCCGGATGGCCGGCGCCGCCGGGGACCACCCCGTCGTCCCAGAGGAACCAGCCCGGCCGGGTCTCCCGGATCTCCGCCGTGGTGATCCCCTCGTAGCCGCCGTAGTCCCACTCCCACAGGTCCGGGTCGGTCTCCGCCGCCGGCAGCCCGGCCAGCTCGGCGGTCCGCCGCGCCCGTTCGGCCGGGCTGACCAGCGTCCGCACGACGTGCCGCTCCTTCAGCGCCGGGCGCAGGGCCCGCGCCTGCTCCTCGCCGCGCGCGGTCAGCGGCACGTCCGTCAGCCCGGTGTGCCGCCGCGCCCGGCTCCACTCGGTCTCCCCGTGCCGCAGCAGGATCAGCTCTCCCATGCCGGAGTGTCTACCCGGCGCGGGGGCGTCCCGGAACCCCCGGGACGGGTGAGAACGCGGGGGAGACCGGTCAGTCCAGGATCGAGGCGAGGGGGGTGTAGGGGAGGCCGTGGGCCTCGGCGACGTGGTCGTAGACGAGGTCGCCGGCGTGCGTGTTGAGGCCCCGGGCCAGGGCGCCGTTCTCCCGGAGGGCCCGGTGCCAGCCCTTCTCGGCGATCTGCACGGCATAGGGCAGCGTCACGCCGGTCAGGGCGTAGGTCGAGGTGTTCGGGACGGAACCGGGCATGTTCGCCACGCAGTAGAACGTCGAGCCGTGCACCGTGTAGGTCGGGTCGGCGTGCGTGGTGGGGCGGGAGTCCTCGAAGCAGCCGCCCTGGTCGATGGCGATGTCCACCAGGACGGAACCGGCCTTCATCCCGGCGACCAGGTCGTTGGAGATCAGCTTGGGCGCGCGGGCGCCGGGGATCAGCACGGCGCCGATGACGAGGTCGGCGGCGCGGGCCTCCTGCTCGACGGTGTAGGCGCTGGACACGAGCGTCCGCAGCCGGCCCTGGTAGATCGCGTCGATGTGGCGGAGGCGGTCGACGTCCACGTCCATGACGGTCACGTCCGCGCCCATCCCGACGGCGATCTGCGCGGCGTTGAGGCCGGACACGCCGCCGCCGATGACGACGACCCTGGCCGGGGCCACACCGGGCACGCCGCCCGGCAGCACGCCGCGCCCGCCGTTGGACGCCATCAGGTTGTAGGCGCCGACCTGCGGGGCGAGGCGCCCGGCGACCTCCGACATGGGGGCGAGCAGCGGCAGCGACCGGTCCGGCAGCTGGACGGTCTCGTAGGCGATCGCCGTGACCCCGGCCGCCAGCAGCGCGTCGGTGCACGCGCGGGACGCGGCGAGGTGCAGGTAGGTGAACAGGACCTGGCCGCGGCGCATCCGGTGGTACTCCGCCGCGACCGGCTCCTTGACCTTGAGGATCAGGTCGCCCTCGGCCCACACCCCGTCCGGGCCGTCCAGGATCTTGGCGCCCGCGGCGGCGTAGTCGTCGTCGGGGATCGCCGACCCGAGGCCGGCGCCGCGCTCGGCGAACACCTCGTGGCCGTGCCGGGTCAGCTCGTGCACGCCCGCCGGCGTGATCGCGACCCGGTACTCGTGGTTCTTGATCTCTCGCGGCACGCCGATCTTCACCGGGGGCTCCTCTGTCAACGCTGACCAGGACCTGCGCTTCCAGCGTGCGTTCCGCGGCACGCCCCCGGCTACGAGCAGGATGTCAAGGCATCGGCTCCATCGGCGACAACCTGTAAAGCCCGCCCGGCCCGGCGCCCGGTGGAACGTTGCACGCTACGGGCGCGCCGGCAGCCACTCGTCGGCGATCGCGACGGTCAGCTGCTCCAGCAGCGGCCCGGCCCGCCGGACGCGGCGCTCCTCGTCCGGCTCGATGTCGGCCAGCGCGTACGCGGCCTGGATCCGCGCCTTGCGCAGCTGCTCGCCGGTGAGCGCGCGGCGGCCGGCCACCGCGACGACCGGCGCGCCCGCGCGGGCGGCCGCGCGGGCCGCCCCGATCGGCGCGGTGCCGCGCAGCGACCGGGCGTCGAGGGTGCCCTCGCCGGTGACGACGAGCCGGGCGCCGCGCGCCTTCCCGGCGAAGCCCAGCAGGTCGAGCAGCAGCGCCGGGCCCGGCTCGATCGTCGCGCCGAGGAAGGTGAGCGCGGCGAACCCGACGCCGCCGGACGTCCCGGCGCCCGGCAGGTCGCGGGCCGCCCGGCGCGCCGCCGCCTCCGCCAGGTCGGCCCAGCGGCGCAGCCCCGCGTCCAGCATCCGCACCTCGTCGCGGCTCGCGCCGCGGCGCGGGCCGTCCACGGCGGCGGCGCCGGTGCGGCCGAGCAGCGGACCCGCGGAGTCGCCCGCCACCACCACCTCGACGCCCGACATGTCGGGCAGGCCGCGCAGGTCCAGGGCGTGCAGCGAGCGCAGCGCCGCCCCGCCCTGCGGCAGGTCCTTGCCGAGCGCGTCCAGCAGCCGCCCGCCGAGCCCCTGCACGAGGCCCGCGCCGCCGTCGGTGCAGGCGCCGCCGCCGAGGCCGAGCACGATCCGGCGGGCGCCGAGCCGCAGCGCGTGCGCGAGCAGCTGGCCCGTCCCGAGGCTGGAGGCGGTCAGCGGGCGCGGCTTGCCGCCCGGCAGCCGGCGCAGCCCGGACGCCTCGGCCAGCTCCACCACCGCGCTGCGGCCGTCCAGCGCCAGCCGCGCGGTGACCGGCCGCCCCGTCGGCCCGCACACCTCGACCTGGACGCGCCGCCACCCGGCCGCCACCGCGGCCGCCACGGTGCCCTCGCCGCCGTCGGCCACCGGCAGCTCCACCAGCGGGACCTCCGGCCGGGCACGGCGCAGCCCGGCCGCCAGATGCCGGGCCGCCTGCGCCGCGGTCAGCGCTCCCGGGAACCTGTCAGGCGCCAGCAGGACGTGACCTGGCGGAGACGGACGGGAGGGAGAGTCCGCGGACACCACAGCCACGCCTTTCACGCCGGGAGGTAAAGCCCTACCTTCTGCTTACGCCATGACGGCACTATTTGACACCCGCAAACGCGTCCCGGAGTCTCAAATGGCCGCAGAGCCGTGTTCTCCCGGAGCGGTCACCGCACGTTCAGCCACTGCTCGATCGGGTTGATCGCGAAGAACACGAGGAACAGCAGCACCACCGGCCACAGCCAGACCGACACCTCGCGGATCTTGCCCTTGGCCAGCTTGATCAGCGCGTAGGCGACCATGCCGCCGCCGATCCCGATGGTGATCGAGAACGTGAACGGCATCAGCACGATGGTGAGGAACGCCGGGATCGTCAGCTCCAGGTCGGTCCAGTCCACCTTGGCGACCTGCGTCATCATCAGCGCGCCGACGACGACCAGCGCGGGCGCGGCGGCCTGCGCGGGGACGGTCGCGGCGAGCGGGGTGAGGAACAGCGTCACCGCGAACAGCGCGCCGGTGGCGATGTTGGCGAGGCCGGTCCGGGCGCCCTCGCCGACGCCGGCCGCCGACTCCACGAACACCGTGTTGGCGGAGGAGCTGGTGATGCCGCCGAACGCGGCGGACAGGCCGTCCACCGACAGGATCCGGCCGAGCCGCGGCACCTCGCCCTTCTCGTTCAGCAGGCCCGCCTCGTCGCTGACCCCGAGGATCGTGCCCATCGCGTCGAAGAAGCCCGACAGCACCAGGGTGAACAGCACGACCAGCGCGGTGATCACGCCGGCCCGGCCGAACCCGCCGAACAGGTCGATCTCCCCGAACAGCCCGAAGTCGGGCACGGCGAACAGCTGGTCCGGCATGCTCGGGGTGACGATGCCCCAGCCGCCCTCCTTGATGGAGGCGTTCTCCTGGATGGCCACCGCGCCGATCGTCCCGGCGACGATGCTGATCAGGATGGCGCCGGGCACCCGCCGCACGTACAGCACGATCATCAGCAGCAGGGTGAGCGCGAACACCAGCGTCGGCCACGTCGCCAGGTGGCCGCCGGTGCCGAGGGACAGCGGCGGGCTCGTCGCGCTGGAGGTGACGAACCCCGAGTCGTAGAGGCCGACCAGCGCGATGAACGCGCCGATGCCGACCGCGATCGCGTGCTTGAGCGCCAGCGGGATCGAGTTCATGATCCGCTCGCGGATGCCGGTGAGCGCGAGGACGACGATGACCACGCCCTCGATCACCACCAGGCCCATCGCCTGCGGCCAGGTCATCACCGGCGCGGCCTGGAAGGCCACCACCGCGTTGATGCCGAGGCCCGCGGCGAGCGCCAGCGGCGCGTTCCCGACCAGGCCCATGATCACCGTGGTGACCGCGGCGGACAGCGCGGTCATCGTGGTCAGCTGCGGGATCGACAGCGTCGCGCCGGTGACGTCCTTCGCCCCGCCGAGGATGATCGGGTTCAGCAGGATGATGTAGGCCATCGCGAAGAACGTGGTGACGCCGCCGCGCAGCTCCCGCGGCACCGTGGTGCCCCGCGCGGTGAGGTCGAACAGCCGCTCCAGCGGCCCGCGCCCGCCGGCCGGCGGCGATTCGTCGGTCTTCGCGGTACTGGTCTTGGGCATGGCGGGCGCTCATCTCTGCGCGGCGGTGGTTCCGGCGGCGTGTCCGGGTTCGGGCGAGCACAGATTAGCCGGTGCGGACTTCGCAGCGTGACGGGGGCGAGGCCGGGCCCGGGGCCGGGCGGGGGCCGGGCCTCGGGCAGGGCCGGGGAGGGGCCGATGGCGGGCCCGGAACGCCCGCTATAGCCTGCCGTGGTGCGGATTCGAACACGCTTCGGTACCGAATACGGCGAATCGCGGGCCTGACCGGCCGGTATATCGGCACACTTGAGGACCTGAGTCGGCTTCATCCTCGCCCCGCGCGCGGCGATTACCTGGTAGGCGGTGGTCACACGATGGATCGGGAGACACTGGGGCAGCGGATCCGCGCCCTGCGGATCCGGCAGGGCGTGAGCCAGGCCCAGCTGGCCTTCCCCGAACTGTCCGACAGCTACATCTCGCTGATCGAGAGCGACAAGCGGGTGCCCGCCCCGAGCGTGGTGGAGCTGCTGGCCGCGAAGCTGAACTGCTCGGCGACCTACCTCGTCAGCGGCGTCAGCGAGGACGTCGTGGACGAGCTGCGCGTCACCCTCGACTACGCCGAGATCGCGCTGAGCAACGGCGCGGCCGCCGAGGCGCGGGCCCGCTTCGCCGAGGTCCTCGCCAGCGCGGACGCGGTCGCGCTGCCGGACATGCTGCACCAGGCGCGCTGGGGCCACGCGCTCGCGCTGGAGGCCGCGGGCGAGCTGGAGGAGGCGATCGCCGGGCTGACCGCGCTGACCGAGGAGGCCTCCGCCGAGGCCGACCTCGACCACTGGGCGAAGGTGCACGTCGCGCTGAGCCGCTGCCTGCGCGAGCGCGGCGACGTCAGCGCCGGCGTCGAGGCGGCCGAGCGCGCGCTGCGGCACCTCATCGCGACCGGCGCCGACTCCACCGACGCCGCCGTGCACCTCGGCGCGGCGCTGCTCGCCGCGTTCATCGAGCGCGGCGACCTCGTCCGGGCCCGCCAGCTCGCCGCCCAGCTCGTCGAGCGCGCCGAGCGGATCGGCAGCCCCCGGGCGCGGATGGTCGCCTGCTGGGAGGCCGCCTACGTCGCGGAGATCCGCGGCGAGTACGAGGAGGGCGTCACGCTCGCCGAGCGGGCGCTGCTGCTGGCCGGCGACGGCGAGGACCCCCGCGACCTGAACCGGCTCCGCGTCATCTACGCCGGGCTGCTGCTGCGCGCCCGCCCCGACCAGGCGTCCCGCGCCCGCGAGCTGCTGGCCCGGGTGCGCGGCGAGATCAGCGCCAGCTCGTCCGGGGAGATCGACGTCGCCTGGTGCCTGACCGAGCTGGCCCGCGCGGAGACCGCGCTCGGCCGTCCCGCGGAGGCGGTGGCGCTCGCCGAGGAGGCCCTCGACCTGCTCGGGGACGCGCCGCGCCGGGCCACCGCCGGGGCGCTGACCGTGCTCGGCGAGGCGTCGGTGCGGCTCGGCCGCCGGGACCGGGCCGTCGAGGTGCTGACCCGCGCCGCGACCTGCCTGGAGCAGATGGAGGCCTCCCGCGAGGCCGCGCAGGCGTGGTTCGATCTCGCCGAGGTCCTGTCCGAGGCGGGCACCGCCGAGGAGTCCCGGATGGCCGCCTACCGCCGCGCGCTCACCTGCGTGGGGGTGTAGCCGAACCATCTCGGGCAGCGCCGCGTCCATAATGCTGCGAGTTGTTCGAGGTGGGGGAGTCGCCGGTGTTCGGTGTGGTACGTCCGTGCAGGCATGTTCTGTGCGGGTCGCTGTTCAAGGACTGGACGGCCCATCTGTGCGGGCTGTGCCTGACGCTGCGCGCCGAGCACGGCCAGGCCGCGCGGCTCGTCACCAACTACGACGGGCTGCTCGTGTCGGTGCTGGTCGAGGCGCAGGCCCCGGAGCTGTCGCCGCGCCGCAAGGCCGGGCCGTGCGCGCTGCGCGGGATGAAGACCGCCGAGGTCGTCACCGCGAAGGCGCAGGGCGCGCAACTGGCCGCCGCCGCGTCGCTGCTGCTCGCGGCGGGCAAGACGCGCGACCACGTCGCGGACGGCGACGGGCCGTACGCACGCCGCCTGGTCGCCGCCGCGGCGGGCCGGATGGCCGGCCGCTGGGACGCGGCCGGCGGCCGGACGGGGGCCGCGGTCGGTTTCGACCCGTCCGCGCTGCGCGACGCGGTCGCCCGGCAGCCGCTGCTGGAGTCGGCACCGGGGCTCGGCCTCCTCGACCTGACCGAGCCCACCGAGACGGCCGTCGCCGCCGTGTTCGCGCACACGGCCGTCCTCGCGGGCCGGGAGGGCAACGCCGAGGCGCTCGCCGAGGCCGGCCGGTTCTTCGGCCGCGTCGCGCACCTCCTGGACGCCGTCGAGGACCTCGCGGACGACCGGGAGACCGGCGCCTACAACCCGCTCCTCGCCACTGGCACGACCCTCGACGAGGCCCGCCGGCACGCCGACGACGCCCTGCACGGGCTGCGCCTCGCTCTCGCCGACCTGGAACTGGAGCGGCCGCGGCTCGTCCGGGCGCTGCTGGACCGGGAGGTGGGCCGCTCCGTCGACCGGGTCTTCGCCGATCCGCGCGACCTCGCCCGGCACGGGCCGCGGCCCCCGCGTCCGGGCTGGCCGATCCCCTGCTTCACCGGGGCGGCCGTATGCGTGACCTGCGGCGTCTTCCAGCCCGAGTGGAGCGAGCACCACGGCGACTCGTGCGGGGACCGCTGCTGGTGCACCCGGCACTGCGACGACGGCTGCTGCGACTGCTGCGAGTGCTGCAACTGCGGCGACTGCGGTTGCGACTGTGACTGCGACTGCTGCGACGGCTGCTGCTGCGACTGCAGTTGACCCGGAACGTGTCATGGCGACCGGCTCAGTAAGGTGGACGCAGCCCTTCAGCTCACTACAGAACCCGGCCCTCCATGAACATCCGCAAGCCCCGCCCGGCCGTGCGGCGCCTCGGCGTCGTCGCGGCCCTCGCGCTCGCCCTCGGCACCGTGACCGCCACCCCCGCGCTCGCGCACGCGCGGCTTCTCAGCAGCACGCCCGGCAAGGGCGCGTCCGCGGAGTCGGTCACCGAGGTCAAGCTGGTCTTCAGTGACAAGATCAGCCTGGCGAAGGTGGTCGTCACCGACGCGCAGAAGAAGACCTACCAGTCGGGTGAGGCGGAACGCTCCGGCACCACGGTGACGCAGAAACTGGCGGGGCCGCTGCCCGCCGGGACCTACACGGTGGCCTACCGGGTCGTCGGCGAGGACGGGCACCCGATCGAGGACGCCGGCCTGACGTTCACCGCGACCGGGGGCGAGGCCGCGGTGCCCGCGCCGTCGGCGGGAGCGGTCGGCGCCGAGGAGCAGACGGGCGACGCCGCCACCGCCGACGAGCAGCCGCTCAAGGCCGACCAGGTCGCCGCGGAGGAGGACTCCGGTTCCGGCGCGGTGCTCTGGGTGCTGATCATCGCCGGCCTCGGCATCGGTATCGGCGTCGGGCTCGGCATCGTGTACCGCGCCAAGCGCAGGCACCAGGCGGCGGCCGGAAGTGAATAGCGGTGAATAGGGGCAGCCTGGTCGTCTGGCGGGCCGCCGCGGTCGCGGTCGCCGCGGCCGGGGCGGGCCTCGTGGCCGCCCTGGTCCTCGGCGGCTCGGTCACCGAGAAGGTCATCCCCGGCCTCGGCGACGCCGGCGCGCTGACCCGGTGGGGGCTGCCGGCCGCCCGGACGGCGATGGACCTGCTGTCCGCGCTGACCGTCGGCGCCCTGCTCGCCGCCGCCGCGTTCCTGCCGATCGAGGGCGGGCGCGGCGCCGCCCGGCTGTCCAGGGACGCGATCGGCTACCTGAACGCCGCGTCCTGGATCGCCGCCGGATGGGCCGCCGCCGCGGCCGCCACCCTCGTCCTCACGGTCTCCGACGTCCTCGGCCAGCCGGTCGGGGAGGTCCTCACCGGCAGCGAGCTGAGCAGCTACGTCGGTTCGCTGCCGCAGGGCACCGCGCTGATGATCGTGGTGCTGCTGGCCGTGGTGGTGGCGCTGCTGGCGCGCACCACCACCACGCCCGCCGCCGCGTTCGGGCTGCTCGCGATGGCCGCGGTCGCGCTGTTCCCCGCGCCGCTGACCGGGCACTCGGCCTCGGCCGCCAACCACTCCACCGCGGTGACCGGCGTCGCGCTGCACGTCGCCGCCGTCGCCCCGTGGGTCGGCGGGCTCGCCATCGTCGGCGTGCACGCGCTGCTGCGCCGCGACAGGCTCGCGGTCATGGCGGACCGGTTCAGCCGGATGGCCCTCTGGTGCTACATCACCGTCGGTGTCAGCGGCCTGGTGAACGTCATCGCCCGGCTGCCCGACCCCGCCGAGCTGGTGTCCACGAACTACGGCCGGCTCGCGCTCGGCAAGATCATCGCGTTCGCGGTGCTCGGCTGGTTCGGCTGGTGGCACCGGGAGCGGACGCTGCCCGCCCTGACCGACCGCAGGCCCGGCGCGTTCGCCCGGTTCGCCTCCGTCGAGGCGGCCGTGATGGCGGCCACCATGGGCCTGGCCGTCGCGCTGGCGCGCACCGCGCCGCCCCCGCCGACCGAGCCGGAGTCCGCGGTCAAGGCGCTGCTCGGCTACGACATGCCGCCCGAGGTCACCCCGGTGCGGCTGCTGACGCTGTGGCAGTTCGACCTGTTCTTCGCCGCCCTCGTCGTCGTCCTCGGCGGCCTCTACCTCGGCGCCGTCGTCCGGCTGCGGCGGCGCGGCGACTCCTGGCCGGTGGGCCGCACCGCCGCCTGGCTCATCGGGCTGTTCAGCATCATCGTCGTGACGCAGACCGGCGTCGCCAAGTACGCGCCGATCCTGTTCAGCGTGCACATGGCGCAGCACATGGTGCTGAACATGCTGACGCCGATCTTCCTCGTCGTCGGCGCGCCGGTGACGCTGGCGCTGCGCGCGCTGAAGCCCGCCCGGGAGCGCGGCGACCGCGGCCCGCGCGAGTGGCTGACCGCGCTGCTGCACAGCCGCTACCTCGCGGTGATCGCGCATCCCGGGGTGGCCACGATCATCTTCGTGGTGAGCACGTTCGCGCTGTACTTCACGCCGCTGTTCGAGACGGCGATGCGCAGCCACCTCGGCCACATCGCGATGATGGTGCACTTCCTCGCGGCCGGGTCGCTGTTCTTCTGGGTGCTGCTCGGCGTCGACCCGGCGCCGCGGAAGCTGCCCTACCCCGCCCGGCTCATCCTGCTGTTCGTCACGATGCCGTTCCACGCGTTCTTCGGCATCGCGCTGATGAACATGAGCCAGGCGCTGGCGCGCGGCTGGTACGGGGCCGTCGACCCGCCGTGGGGGACCACGGTCCTGCACGACCAGCACACCGGCGGCGCGATCGCCTGGGCGTTCGGCGAGATCCCGACGTTCATCGTCCTGATCGTGATGGCGTGCCAGTGGTACGCCGCCGACCAGCGGCAGGCCCGGCGCTCGGACCGCAAGGCCGACCGCGCCGCCCGGCCCGGCGGCCGCCCCGAGGACGACGAACTCGCCGTCTACAACGCCCGCCTCGCCAAACTCGCCCAACTCGACAAGGCCGCCGAGGAACAGGGCAAGGCGTAGGACCGCACTCCCTCTCATGGGGGAGGGCCGGCCGGGGGCGGTCTGCCAGGATCGGGGGGTGGTTCGCATGCTCCGGCCGCTGATCGAGCGGACGACCTGGCAGCGCTGGTCGCACCTCGTGGTGGGCGGCGCGCTGCTGATGCCCTACTGGTTCCTGGCGATGTCCCTGTCCCCGCTGCTGCCGATCGGCAACACCGTCATCGCGGTCGTGCTGATGCTGCTCGTGCTGCCGGGGGCGGCGACGTTCGTGACCGGGCTCGTTCCGACGGTGCGCCTGCTGGAGGCGTCCCTCGCCAGGGAGCTGCTGAAGGGGCCCGCCGAGGTGCTCGTGCCGGGGTCGGCGCGCTCGTGGGAGAGCCGGCTCCGCGCCGCGGCGTGGTTCAGCCTGCATCTCGGCGCCGGCGTGGTGGTCAGCGGGCTGAGCCTGGCGGTGCCGCCGTTCGCGGTCGTGATGGTCCTCGCACCGATGGTGACCTGGGACACCCGCTTCCTGGAGGGCCTGGGGTGGGAGGACGGCTGGCACCAGTGGCCCGCGCCGCTGGTCGGGCTGGCGTCGCTGGCCGTGCTGCTCGCGCTGATCGTGGCCGCCGGCACCCTGCTGTCCCGGCTCGCGCCGTGGTTCCTCGGGCCGTCCGCCGCCGAGAGGCTCGCCGCCGCGGAGGCCACGGCGGTGAAGCTGGCCGAGCGCAACCGGCTGGCCAGGGAACTGCACGACTCGGTGGGCCACGCGCTCAGCGTGGTGACGCTGCAGGCGGGGGCCGCCGGACGGGTCCTCGACAGCGACCCGGCGTTCGCCCGGGAGGCGCTCGGCGCGATCGAGGAGTCGGCCCGCGCCGCGCTGGAGGACCTCGACCACGTGCTGGGGCTGCTGCGGGAGGACGCGTCCCGTCCCGCGCCGCAGGCCACGCTGACCGACCTCGGGCGGCTGCTGGAGCAGACCCGGATCGCGGGGGTGGAACTCGACGCGCAGGTGGCGGCCGAGGTGGAGGACGTTCCGGCGGCCGTGTCGCGGGAGGCGTACCGGATCGTCCAGGAGGGGCTGACGAACGCGCTGCGGCACGCCGGGAGGGTCCCGGTGCGGCTGCGGCTCGGCATCGCGGGGGACCGGCTGGAGATGGAGATGAGCAATCCGCTCGGCGCGCACCGGGGCGACGGCGCCGACCACGGCGGCGGCCGCGGCCTCGCCGGGGTCCGCGAGCGCGTCACCGTGCTGCGCGGCGACATGGCCGCGGGGGCCGACGGGGACGCCTGGCGGTTCCGCGTCTCGCTGCCGCTAAGGTCCGGAACATGACGATCAAGGTTCTGCTGGTCGACGACGAGCGGCTGATCCGGGCGGGCCTCGCCGCCATCATCGGCGCCGAGGACGACCTGGCCGTGGCCGGTGAGGCGGCCGACGGCGCGGAGGTGCCGGACGCGGTGCGCCGGCTGCGTCCCGACGTGGTCCTGATGGACGTCCGGATGCCGCGGCTCGACGGCATCCAGGCGACCCGCCGCATCCTGGAGACCGTGCCGGAGCCGCCGCGGATCATCGTCGTCACCACGTTCGAGAACGACGAGTACGTCTACGACGCGCTGAAGGCCGGCGCGCACGGCTTCCTGCTCAAGCGGACGCGGCCGGAGGAGATCCTGCACGCGATCCGGATGGTCGCCCACGGCGACAGCCTGCTGTTCCCGGCCGCGATCCGGGAACTGGCCGCACGGCATGGCGGCCCCGGTGCGGGCGGCGGTGCCCGCTGGCACGCGCAGCTCACCGAGCGGGAGGGCGACGTGCTGCGGCTGATGGCCAAGGGCCGCTCGAACGCCGAGATCGCCGGAGACCTGTTCGTGAGCCCGCAGACGGTGAAGACGCACGTCGGGAACATCCTCGGCAAGCTGCAGGCCCGCGACCGGACCCAGGCCGTGATCCTCGCCTACGAGACGTCCTTCATCACTCCCGGCTGAGCTGGCACTGTGAGGGCATGAGGGACTTCCGCTTCGGGTTCAACGTCTTCGACATCGCCTCCCGCGAGGACTTCGCCGAACGGTGCCGGCGCGGCGAGCGGTACGGCTACGACATCGCGCTCGTGCCCGACCATCTCGGCGCCCCGGCCCCGTTCCCGGCGATGGTCGCCGCCGCGGACGCGACCGAGCGGCTGCGCGTCGGCACGCTCGTGCTGAACGCCGGGTTCTGGAACGCGCACCTGCTGGCCCGCGAGGTCGCCACCGCCGACCGGCTGACCGGCGGGCGGGTGGAGCTGGGGCTCGGCGCGGGGCACATGAAGTGGGAGTTCGACGCGGCCGGGATCGCGTGGGAGCCGTTCGGCGCGCGGGCCGGGCGGATGGCCCGGCTGATCGAGGAGCTGGGCGGGCTGTTCGGCGGCGACGGCTACGAGCGGCACCGGCCGGTCGCCGAGCACTTCGGGCTGGCCCCGCTGGAGCCCGTGCAGCGCGGCGGGTTCGGCGGGTCCGGGCCGCCGCTGCTGGTCGGCGGCACCGGCGACACGGTGCTGCGGGCCGCCGCCCGGTACGCCGACATCGTCGGGATCGCCGGGGCGTACCAGGTGAAGGGCGCGGAGCCGGGGACGTTCCGGCTGGGCACCGCCGCGGAGGCGGCCGAGCGGGTCCGGTTCGTCCGCGAGCAGGCGGGGGAGCGGGCCGGGGGCATCGAGTGGAACGTCCTGGTCCAGCACGTCCAGGTGACCCCGGACCGGCGCGGCGAGGCCGAGCGGATCCGCGCCGAGCGGCTGCCGTACCTGACCGTCGAGGAGATCCTCGACACACCGTTCGTGCTGCTCGGCACGCAGGCGCAGATCGCCGCGCAGATCCGGGAGCGGCGCGAGCGCTTCGGGTTCTCCTACGTCACCGTGCACGCGCCGTTCCTGGACGTCCTCGGCCCCGTGATCGGGCAGGTCTAGGCGGGTCCATCGGGCGGGGCTTACACCTGGTTTACCTATCGGTAGCTACAAAAGGACATAAGAGACAAGGCTGACCGATCGGGGGATCATGGACGCCGTTACCCTGTCCGAACTGCGCAAGCCGCGCGCCTACCCGGCGGTGTCGGTGCTGATGCCGACGCACCGGTCCGTCCCGGACAACCGGCAGGACCCGATCCGGCTGCGCAACCTGCTGTCGGAGGTGCGGCGCCGGCTGCACGACGACGCCCGGGTCGCGCCCGACGCCGCCGACCACGTCCTGCGCGGGCTGGAGCGCGCCGCGGACGAGGTCGACCTGCGGCACGCCTCCGACGGCCTCGTGCTGTTCGCCGCGCCCGACGGCGAGCACCACGCCTTCACGATCGGCCAGCCCGTGGACGAGCGGGTCGTCGTGGACACCGGGTTCGCGACCCGCGACCTCGTCGCCGCCTACACCCGCACCCCGCGCTACTGGCTGCTGTCGCTGTCGGACCAGCGGGCGCGGCTGTGGGACGGCAACGGCGAGGAGCTGACCGAGCGCGCCGCCGCCGGCTTCCCGGTCGAGCCCGAGCCGCTCGACGAGGCCGGCTCCGGGCGGCAGGCGCGGCGCGCCGCGCAGGGCGGCGACGGCGAGCGGCAGCGCCAGGTCATGCGGGACGTGGTGGCCGCCCTCGACCGGGTCCTGGCCCGCGACCGCCGCCCGCTGATCGTCGCCGGCGTCACCCGCCACCAGGCGTTCTTCGACGAGGTGGCCGGGCCGCACATCACGGTGGCGGGCCGCGTCGACGGCAGCTTCGAGGGCGCCGCGCCGAGCGCGCTCGCCGAGGCGGCCCGGCCCGCGCTCGCCGCCTACGAGGACCTCCGCGAGGTCGGCGTGCTGTCCGAGCTGGAGGCCGCGCGCAGCATCCAGCGGTACGCGGGCGGGCTGTGCGAGGTCACGCCGCTGGCCGAGGAGGGCCGCGGCGAGCACCTGGTCGTCGAGCGCGGCTACTACGCGCCCGCGGTGAAGTCGCACGGCGAGTTCGTCCCGGTGGACGGCATGCCGGGCGTCCTCAAGGGCGCGGACGTCGTCGACGACGCCGTGGACGACGTCATCGAGACCGTGCTGGAGTACGGCGGCGAGGTCACCTTCGTCTCCGACGGCTTCCTCGTCGACCACGGCCGCATCGCCCTCGTCACCCGCTACTGAGCCGTCCCGCAGGCCGGGTCGTGCCAGGCCGCCCAGCCGGGCCGCGCGTGCGCCCGCCAGCCCGCCGGGCGGGCGGGCCACGACGCCTGCGGGGACGTCCCGTCCGGTACCGGCACCACGACCGTGCACACGCCGGGCGGGGGCGGGCGGCCGTCGCGGACGTCGATCCGGCCGATCCGCGTCCACCACACCGGGTACATGAGCTTGGTCCGGGTCACCCAGCCGAGCGACACGTCCGCGGCGACCCCGCCCGCCGCCGGGCCGGGCAGCGGCTGGGCCGGCCGGACGCGGTCGTGCGACGGCGCCATGAGGAACGTCATCGCGGCCAGATTGACCCCGGTCAGGGCGATGGCGGCGAGAGGCGCCCGGTCCATCCGGGAGAACAGCAGCAGCGCGCCGAGCAGCGCGGCCGCGGCGAGCGTCGCCTCCGGCAGGTGCAGTCCGGTGCGGTCGCCGGTCAGGAACGTGATCTCGGGAAAGTCGAACGGGATGAACGCGTGGGTGCGCAGCCGCTCGCCCGCGTAGGCCGTCACCCAGAGCCCGGTTCCGGCCATGACGAGGACGGACGACGCCGCCGCCCCGAGCGCCGTCCGCACACCCGCCCGGAGGAGGACCGCCGCCCCGGCCAGCGCGTAGACGAGGGCCAGGCACGACAGGTACCGGCCGTAGGCGAAGTTGCCGACCCGGTGCTCGTCCGGCAGCGCGGCCGACGACGCGTACGCGATCCCGCACGTCGCGGTCAGCAGCACAGCCGCCATGAGGCGGTCGGGAGCCGGGGTCCGGCGCCGCACCAGCACCGCCGCGACGGCCGCCAGCCCTGCACCGGCCAGCCCCCACGTCGAGGCGACCAGGTACCAGAGTTGCCCGGCGGCCCCCGACAGCGCCCATGCCTGCCCGGCCGCTGTGCCGAGCCTGGACTCCAGGATCCCGGCGAGGTCCCGCGCGCCGCCCGGGTACAGCGCGTCCAGGATCCGCGCGTTCAGCATCGAGCCCGCCGCGTATCCGGCGAGGGCGACACCGCCCGAGACCAGGGCCGCGCGCCGCCGCAGGGGCCGCGGCACGAGGACGGCCAGCGCGAGCGCGTGGACGGCCAGCAGGACCGTCGCGCGGGTGTGCACCGCCGCCGCGTAGGACGCGACCGCGCTCGCGAGGACCGCGTCGCCCGCCCGGCCGCTCCGCGCGAAGCGGTCGAGGGCCAGCAGCCACCCGAGGACGAGCGCAGGCAGGACGGCGTCCGCGAGCGCGAACGCGCCGAAGAACGTCGTGGCGGGCAGCAGCGCCGCGCCGAACGCGAGTGGCAGCGCGGTCCGGCGGCCGAGCCCGAACCGCCGCGCCGCCGCGTACCCGAGCGGGAACAGCGCCGCGCCCGCCAGCGCGTTGATCGCCATGACGGCCGCGTAGACCACCGCCGGGTCGCTGGTGAACCAGTACACCGGGGCGAGCAGGAGCGGGTATCCGCCCTGGTAGAAGGTGTTCCCGGACAGGTCGGCGCCGGGTCCGCCGGCCAGCCAGCGGGCCGCGATCAGGTAGCCGGTCTCGTCCGGGTCGGCGGCCGGTCCGGTCCGGGAGCGGGCGAGCCACAGGCGCAGCGCCACCTGGGCGAGCACGCCGGCGGCCACCAGCCAGCCGGGCGCGTGCCGGGGGCCCGGCCCCGGGGGAGCGGCCGTCGCGCGGGGACGTGCCGGGAGGATCGCGAGCGTCATGAAGCTCACCGTTCCCGTGCAGTGTCATCGCCCGGTGCGGAGAGTGTCCGGATTTCGTGACACAGCCCGGAGCTTGATCACGAATGTCCGATAATGGCCCGGTGGCGAGCATTCTCTTCGTGGAGGACGACCCCTCCGCCCGCGCGGCCCTGGAGCTGGCGCTGACCCGCCAGGGGCACGGCGTGACGTCCCGGGCCACCGGCGAGGACGGCTTGGACGCGCTGCGGGCACGGCGTCCCGAGATCGCCCTCCTGGACGTGATGCTGCCGGGCATCGACGGGATCGAGGTGTGCCGGCGCATCCGCCGCGCGGACTCGCTGCCGGTGATCCTGCTCACCGCGCGCGGCGACGACCTGGACATCGTCCTCGGCCTGGAGGCGGGCGCCGACGACTACGTGGTGAAGCCCGTCGAGCCCCGCGTCCTGGACGCCCGCATCCGCGCCGTGCTGCGCCGCGCCGACCAGACCCGCACCGACCGCTCCGTCTACGGCGACCTGGTCATCGACCGGTCGTCGCTGAAGGTCACCAAGGGCGGCGCCGACCTGCGCCTCACCCCGACCGAGCTGCGGCTCCTGCTGGAGCTGGCGCGCCGCCCCGGGCAGGCGCTCACCCGCAGGCACCTGCTCGCCGAGGTGTGGGAGCACACCTACCCCGGCGACTCCCGGCTCGTGGACGCCTGCGTGCAGCGCGTCCGCGCCAAGATCGAGGACGAGCCCGCCGAGCCGCGGCTGATCGAGACCGTCCGGGGGTTCGGCTACCGGTTCACCGCGCCGTGACGCGCCGGCGCCGGCTCACCGGGCTGCGGACGCGGCTCGCCGCGGCGTTCACGGCGGTCGCGCTGCTCGCCTCGGTGCTCGCGTCCGGCATCTCCTACGTGCTGATGCGGCGGGTGATGCTGCAGCGCGCCCAGGACGCGGTGCTGACCGACGTGCGCACCACGCTCGCCCAGCAGGTTCCGGTCAGCCTGCCGCCCGACGCGGAGCGGCTGGTCGGCGCGGCCCTGGAGGAGGCGCTCGGGTCGGCTCCGGGCCGCAGGGCGGTGGCGGTGCCGGTGCCGCTGCTCGGCGGGCAGACCGGCGTCCCGCCGCCCGGCGCGCTGGACGTCCCGGTGACCCGGGAGTTCGCCCGGCGCGCGATGCGCGGCGTGGTCTTCCAGCGCGTGTACCGGAACGGCACGCCCTACCTGCTGGTCGGTACCCGCGTCTCCGGCTACACGACCACGGTGGGCGAGCCGTGGCGGACGACCCCGCCGATGGTGTTCGTCTCGGCGAGCCTGCGGCGCGAGGCCGCCGATCTGCGGCTGTTCACCCGCGCCCTGCTGGTCGCCGACGCCGCCGCGCTGGCGGCGGCGCTCGGGCTCGCGCTGCTGGCGACCCGCGGCGTGCTGGGACCGGTGCGCCGCCTCGGCGCCGCCGCCCGCGCGCTCGGCGCGGGTGAGCTCGGCACCCGGGTCCGGGTGGACGGCCGGGACGAGCTGGCCGACCTCGCGCGCACGTTCAACGGCACCGCGGCGGCCCTGGAGCGGACGGTCACCGAGCTGCGCGCGATGGAGGCCGCGTCCCGCCGGTTCGTCGCGGACGTCTCGCACGAGCTGCGGACCCCGCTGACCTCGATGGTCGCGCTGACCGGGGTGCTGACCGAGGAGGCCGGCGACGCGCCGGACGGTGCCGCGGCGCTGCTCGTCGCGGCGGAGACCCGGCGGCTCGGCGCGCTGGTCGAGAACCTGATCGAGATCAGCCGGTTCGACGCGGGCGCCGCCGCGCTCGTCCTCGACGAGGTGAACGTGGCCGACGCGGTCCACGCGACCCTGGAGGCGCGCGGCTGGCGGGACGACGTGGCGGTCGAGGGCCCGGCGGACCTCTCCGTCCGGCTGGATCCGCGGCGCTTCGACGTCGTCATCGCCAACCTCGCCGGGAACGCGCTCAAGCACGGGCGCCCGCCCGTCACGCTGCGCTTCGGCCCGCCCGCGGACGGCGCCGGCGGCGTGCGGGCCGTGGTCGCCGACCGCGGCCCCGGCCTGCCCGGCGATCTGGCCGCCGTGGTCTTCGACCGGTTCACCAAGGCGGAGGCGGCGCGCTCGCGCAGCGAGGGCAGCGGCCTGGGCCTGTCGATCGCCAGGGAGAACGCCGTGCTGCACGGAGGGACGCTGGACGCCGCGAACGGGCCGGACGGCGGCGCGGTGTTCACGCTGTGGCTGCCCGACGGGAAGGAGGACGAGTGAGCATCGGACCGCCGCGCCGGGCGCTGCTGGCGGTGGCGGCGGCCTGCGCCGCCGCCGCGGGCTGCGGGATCCGGCCGACCGGGATCATCGCGGCGGGAGACGCGCCGGCCGCGGGCGCGCACCCCGCGACGGTCACCGTCTACCTCGTCCACGGCGGCCGGCTGCGGCCCGTGCCGCGGCCCGGCCTGCCCGACCAGCCGCAACTGGGCCTCGACCAGCTGAGCGTGCCGCCGACGGCGCGGGAGCGCGCGATGGGCCTGCGCACCGAGGTCGACGTGCCGCTCGAGGCGTACTCGGTGGTCGCCGCGTCCGCCGCGCCCGGCGGGCGCGCTCAGATGGTCGTCCGGCCGGCCGGCGCCCGGTACCGGTCGAAGATCTGGTCGCGGATCGCGGCGGCCCAGATCGCCTGCACTGCGCAGGCCGTCCCGGGCGTCGAGGGCGTCAACCTGTGGGGGGCCCCGAACCCGGACGGGGCCGCATGGGCGGCCGTGACCTGCGGCCAGTTCGCCGACCTGCTCGAATGATCAGTTCCTGGTCAGCCAGTCGGTGGTGGCCTCGCCGAGGACGGAGCGGACGGCGAGGACGGCGATGCCGAGGGTGAGGACGGGCATCACGACCCAGCGCTCCACCTTGCCGTCCGTCCGCGGGACGACCGGGATGTCGATCCGCCACGGCAGCGGCCAGAACACCGGGCAGCCCCGGGGTGTCAGGCAGTCGCCGACGACATGCGCCAGGCAGCCGAGCGTGACCGCGAACCCGACGAAGCTCATATCGATCTTGTGCATGAGCCAGACGGCGACCAGGGCGAGCGCGCAGTCGGCGAGCGCCGACTGGGGCTCCTTGCCCTCGAAGTCCAGCCCGACGCCGCGCAGCCCGAGGCCGACGATCATGAAGAGGCAGGCCCACCAGGCGTAGACGTAGTGGGTGGCGAGGGTGTCCATCGCCCAGCCGATGCCGACCGCGAACAGGATCGAGTGGGTCGCGTGCCGGTGCCCGCCGGACAGCTTCCCGATCCACTTGCACATGTGGTGGGTGATGGGGCCGAACGTGTTGGCGATGCGGCCGTTGTGGTGGTCGATGTCCGGCAGGATGGCGGCGCCCGCGCACACCACGGCGCCGGCGGCGACCTGCTCCACCGACAGCGACACCGCGTGGTCGCCGAGCAGCCGTTCGTAGCCGAGCACCGGGACGGCGGCCAGCCACGCCAGCGCGCCGCTCAGGGCGTGCGTCTTGCCCATCATGTGCCGTTCCCCCGCCTTCCGGAGCGTGCGCCGCCCGTACTCAGGGCGGGACTCTAACCGGCGCCTGATCGGTTTCTGTGGCGACGCGCCGAAGCGGGTGCAACGTCCCTTTGATGCGGGAGAGTGCGCTCCGGTTCCACCGGCGGGCGAGGACCGTCCGGGGAGCGGGCCGGGTGCCGAGGGGGCCGTCCGCTAGGGCGCCGCGGAGTGGTCCTCGCGGGCGGACAGGACGGCCCCGACGTTCTCCTCCGCCCAGTCGGCGACGGCCTTGATCGGCGTCCGCAGCGACAGGCCGAGCGGGGTGAGGGCGTACTCGACGCGGGGCGGCACCTCGGCGAAGACCGTCCGGACGAGGAGCCCGTCGCGCTCCATCGTGCGGAGCGTCTGCGTGAGGACCTTGGGGGTCACGCCGCCGATCATGTCGCGGAGCCGGGTGAACCGGCGCGGCCCGCCGGTCAGGCTGAGCACGACCAGCACCGACCACTTGTCGCCGATGCGGTCGAGGATCAGCCGGGTCGGGCAGTCCGGATCGAAGGCGTCGCCTCTCATAGTTTCCAGAGGGTACCAATGGCACGTTGAAGTAACCAGTATCCGCTGGATACCGTCGGCGCCGACGACGTTCGAGGAGGACGACTGTGAAGATCCTGCTGATCGGTGCGACGGGGATGGTCGGGAGCCGGATCGCGGACGAGGCCCGCCGCCGCGGCCACGACGTCACCGGCGTCACCCGCGGCGGCGGCGCGGGGACGGCCAGGGCCGAGGCGCGCGACGCCGCCGCGATCGGCGGGCTGGCCGCCGGGCACGACGCCGCGGTGCTGTCGGTCCCGCCGCCCCGGGACGGGTCGGAGACGACCGGCCCGCTGCTCGCCACCACGCGCGGCGTGCTCGACGGGCTGCGGCGGGCGGGCGTCCGCCGGCTGATCGTGGTGGGCGGGGCCGGGAGCCTGGAGGCCGCGCCCGGCGTGCGGCTCGTGGACACCCCCGGGTTCCCCGACATGTACAGGAGCGAGGCGCTCGCGGCGGCCGAGCAGCTCGGTGTCATCCGGGCCGAGGCCGGCGACCTGGACTGGACCTACATCTCGCCCGCCGCCGTCATCCAGCCGGGCGAGCGCACCGGCACGTTCCGGCTGGGCGGCGACCGGCTGCTCAGCGACGCCGAGGGCAACAGCGCCATCAGCGCCGAGGACTACGCCATCGCGCTGGTCGACGAGCTGGAGAAGGGCAACGCCGTCCGCCGGCGGATCACCGTCGCCTACTAGGACGGGACGAAGCGCCAGGCGCCGGACTCCTCGCCCGGCTCGTACGGGGAGTCCAGGCGCTTGGCGAGGACGCCCGGCAGGCGCTGGTCCCTGGCCGCGTCCCGGACGGCGTCACCGTCGCCGGGGAACCACGGGGCCGTCTGCCACGCCGGCCCGGACAGGCCGAGGCCGTCGAGCCGCTCGCGCCGCTCCCGGTACGGGACGTCCAGCAGCGGATGCCCGTCCAGATGGAGCAGGTCGTAGACCATGTACGTCTCGCGGCCGTCCAGGACGGCCAGTTCCCCGTCCAGCACGGCGCGCCGGACGCCGAGTTCGGCGCCGAGCCGGGAGCCGAGCCCGCCGGGCCCGTCCACGGCGCGGCCGCGGCCGTCGGTGAACCGGGTCCGGCCGCCCTCGGCGTAGGCGGCCAGCCGCCTGCCGCCCCAGCCGAACTCGAACGCCCACGCGTCCTGGTCGCGGGGGAGGCGGGCCCTCTCCACCGGGCGCATCGGCGGCACCGACGCGGGCAGCGGCTCGGCGTCCGGGTCCGCCGGCGGGTCCATCCGGTGGATCATCCAGTTCTTCCCGCGCGTCCGGAACAGCACGTACCGGCCGGACACCCGCGAGCCGTGGATGACGATCTTCACCTCGCGCTCGGACCACTTCTCGGTCTCGTACGTCCCGCGATCCCAGACGGTCATCCGCCCCGCGCCGTACTCACCGCGCGGGATCTCGCCCTCGAACGCCGCGTACTCCAGCGGGTGGTCCTCGGTGTGCACGGCGAGATGGTTGGTCTCCGGACTCCACGGCAGGCCCTTCGGGACCGCCCACGACACCAGTACCCCGCCGCGTTCCAGGCGCAGGTCCCAGTGCAGGCTGGTCGCGTGGTGCTCCTGGACGACGAACGTGTCGTCGTCGCCCCGCGGCAGGGCCTTCTCCTCCGGGACGGGCTCCGGCGTCCGCCCCGGGGCGCGCCTGCCCCGGTACTCCGCCAGCCGGTCGCCGCCGTCCGCGCGCTTCTCGGGAGCCACGCAGGGTGCATACCCGCGATCAGCGGATGAAGACGGCGTAGTCGGCGACGTCGCCCGTCAGGGACGGCGGCAGCCCGGCGACGGCCGACAGCTCCTCGGCGGACACGAACCCGCCCGCCTCCTCCCGCACCCGCTCGATCTTCCCCGCCAGTTCCGGGGTGATGCCGGGCAGCAGCGTCAGCGCCTCCGCCGGGGCGTGGTTGACGTCGACGAGCCCGCCGTCGTTGTACTGGCGCGGCAGGTCGGGGCGCCCGATCCGCAGCTCCTTGGCGAGGCCGGGGTCGGCGGCGGCCAGCTCCCGCGCCTTGTCGCGCAGCAGCCGCTGCCGCTTGACCCGCTCCACCACCGCGTCGTTGTCGACCCCCGACAGCCCGTGCGGGTCGAACACGCGGCGGCGGATCAGGAACGCGTGCCCGCAGCCGACCACCGCGAGGACGAACAGCAGGACGCCGACCGTCCGCTCGGTGCCGTCGTCCTCGCCGATGCCGGGGAGCAGGTACATCGCCGCCGCGAACACGCCGAGGTACGCGGCCGTCGACACCATGAGGTGCAGGCTGCGCCGCCACAGCGCCGCCGCCGCGAACGTGAACGGCGTCGCGTAGCCGAGGGTCAGGAACGGGAGCGCCGCCCACGTCACGCTCAGCGCGGCCCGCCCCGGCGGCATGCTGTCGGACGGAACCCGCGGCTCGTACGGCGCTGGGGCGTTCATCTCTAGAGAGTCTCCCGGCCGGTAAGGGGGGCGAATCGGACCCTAGATCAACAGGAATGTCACGGCAGGGTGAGGATTTCGTGGCCGTCGTCGGTCACCAGCAGGGTGTGCTCGAACTGCGCCGTGCGCCTGCGGTCCTTGGTGACGACGGTCCAGCCGTCCGGCCACATGTCGTAGTCGTGGCTGCCGAGCGTCAGCATCGGCTCGATCGTGAACGTCATCCCCGGCTCGATGATCGTCGTGGCGTTCGGCTCGTCGTAGTGCGGGACGACCAGGCCGGAGTGGAACGTCGTGCCGATCCCGTGCCCGGTGAAGTCGCGGACGACCCCGTACCCGAACCGCTTGGCGTACGACTCGATGACCCGCCCGATCACGTTCAGCGCGCGTCCCGGCCTGACCGCGCGGATGCCGCGCATGGTCGCCTCGTGGGTGCGCTCCACCAGCAGCCGCGACTCCTCGTCGACGTCCCCGCACAGGAACGTCGCGTCGGTGTCGCCGTGCACGCCGTCGATGAAGGCGGTGATGTCGACGTTGATGATGTCGCCGTCGCGCAGGACGGTGTCGTCCGGGATGCCGTGGCAGATCACCTCGTTGATCGAGGTGCACAGCGACTTGGGGAACCCCCGGTATCCGAGCGTGGAGGGGTAGGCGCCGTGGTCGAGCATGTACTCGTGCCCGATCCGGTCGAGCTCGTCGGTGGTGATCCCCGGCCGGACGTGCCGGCCCACCTCCTGCAGCGCCCGCGCCGCGATCTTCCCGGCCACCCGCATCCGCTCGACGACCTCGGGCGTCTTGACGTCGGGCTCCCCGGTCTTCGGCCGCTTCTTCCCCACGTACTCCGGCCGCGGGATGCTCGAGGGGACCTTGCGCATCGGTGAAACGTGGCCGGGCCGGAGAAGCTGGGTCGTCATAGTGATGGAGTGTAGTCAGCGGGATCGGGGCAACGAATCCCGTGCGAGCGCGATCGAGAGGAGCGCCGATGGCGGACGATGACGGTGACTGGTGGTTCTGCCTGAAGCACATGAAGGTCGAGCACGGGGCGGGCTGCCCCGGCAAGGACCGCATGGGCCCGTACACGTCCGAAGGCGAGGCCGCGAACGCCCTCGAACTCGCCCGTGAGCGCAACGAGGCGTGGCGCAAGCGGAACGAGGACTAGCCGCGGGCCGGCCCCGCTAGTCGACGACGGGCCCCGACACGGTGTCGAGCAGCCTGGCGAGGCGGTGGCGGAGCCCGCGCGGACCCCGCGCGGGCTCCTGCCCGGCCGCCGCGCTGACGAGGTGCTGGGCGCCGTCGAACGACATGAGCGCCTCGCCCTTCGGGACGGTCAGCGCCTCGTGGGCGAGGCCCTGGAGCTCCCGGTCGCCGCCCTGCAGCGCGAGGACCGTGGCGCCGGTGCGGCGCGCGTTGTCGACCCGCTCCAGCAGCGGGGCGGGCGCGTCCTCCTCGGCGACGACGAACAGCGTCTCGCCGCGCCGCGCCGCCTCCAGCCGCTCCAGCCCGATCCGCAGGTGCGCGGGCGCGTTCGGCGGCGGCGTCCAGCGCACCAGCGTCGGCGCGAGGCCGGGCGCGCCGCCGAGCCGGCTCTCGTCGTCCAGGTGCGCCGCCAGGTGCCAGGGGTCGCCGCCGGGCGTGCCGACCAGCAGCAGCCCGCCGGGGGTCCGGGAGGTGGTGCGCAGCGCGCGGCCGAACTCCCCGGTCCGCTCCAGCCAGCCCGTCGTCGACAGGACTTCGCGCAACATGGTGATCTGCTCGGCGTCCACGGGCACCATGGTGCCGCACCGCAAGCCCTGATCAGGCCGTTTTCGGTGATGCGGGAGCCCGGGGGGCGGCCGCCCGGACCGGGTTTGGCAGACTCGGCCGCATGACTGAGCAGCAGCAGAAGACGCCCTACGACCTTCCCGACGTCGGCGGCCTGTCGATCGGCATCCTCGGCGGCACCGGCGACCAGGGCAAGGGGCTCGCGCGCCGGTTCGCGCTGGCCGGGCACACGGTGACGATCGGGTCGCGCAAGGCCGAGCGCGCCCAGGCCGCCGCCGGCGAGCTGGCCGCCGAGCGCACCGGCCTGCGGATCTCCGGCGCGGAGAACCCGGTCGCCGCCGGACGGTCGGACGTGGTGGTCGTCGCGGTCCCGTGGGACGGCCACAAGGCCACGCTGGAGTCGCTGCGCACCGAGCTGACCGGCAAGATCGTCGTGGACTGCGTGAACCCGCTCGGCTTCGAGAAGGGCAAGGGCGCGTTCGCGCTGCCGGTCGAGGAGGGCAGCGCGGCCCAGCAGGCCGCCGCCGTGCTGACCGAGAGCCGCGTCGTCGCCGCGTTCCACCACGTCTCCGCCAAGCTGCTGCTCGACCCCGGCGTGGACGAGATGGAGCTGGACGTCCTCGTCCTCGGCAACGACCGCGAGGCCACCGACCTCGTCCAGGCCCTCGCCGGCCGCATCCCCGGCATGCGCGGCGTCTACGGCGGCCGCCTGCACAACGCCCACCAGATCGAGGCGTTCACCGCGAACCTCATCTCCATGAACCGCCGCTACAAGGCCCACGCCGGGTTGCGCATCACCGACGTCTGATCGTTAGGCTCGGTCCGGTGCCGAGTTCGAACGATCCGGAGGCGGCGCGGCGCCCGCTCGTGCTGCTGCCCTCGCCCACGACGGGGCCGCTGCGCGCGGTGGCCAAGCGCGTCGGGGTCGCGCTGCTGCTGCTGTTCGCCGTGGTCGCCGCCGTGTACGCCGACCGCGACGGCTACCGCGACAGCGGCGGCGGGGACCTGTCGCTGCTGGACGCCTTCTACTACGCGACCGTCACCGTCTCCACGACCGGCTACGGCGACATCACTCCGGTGGGGGACGCGGCGCGGTTCGTCAACATCGTCTTCATCACCCCCGTGCGGGTGCTGTTCCTCATCGTCCTCGTGGGCACGACCCTGGAGGTACTGGCGGAACGCACCCGCGAGGACTGGCGCAAGTCACGCTGGAGGGCGCGCGTGCAGGACCACATCGTGGTGGCGGGCTACGGCACGAAGGGCCGCAGCGCCATCAAGACCCTGCTGAGCACCGGCGTCGAGCGCGGCTCCATCGTCGTCGTGGACCCGGACCCGCGCGTGGTCGCGGAGGCGGCCGAGGCCGGGTTCGTCAGCATCGTCGGGGACGCGACGCGCAGCTCGGTGCTGAAGCAGGCGGCGGTGCAGCGGGCCCGCGAGATCGTGGTGGCGAGCGCCCGCGACGACACCGCGGTGCTGATCACCCTCACCGCGCGGCAGCTGAACCCGCACGCCGGCATCCAGGCGTCGGTGCGCGAGTCGGAGAACGCCCCGCTGCTGCGGCAGTCGGGCGCCGACCGCGTGGTGACCTCGTCGGAGGCGGCGGGGCGGCTGCTCGGGATGTCCACCAGCCAGCCGAGCGTCAGCGCGGTCATCGAGGACCTCCTGGAGCAGGGCAGCGGCCTCGACCTGGTGGCGCGGGAGGTGCGCCCGGAGGAGGTCGGCGGGTCGCTCGGCGCGGTGCGCCAGCCGGCGCTCGCCGTCGTCCGGGACGGCCGGACGCTGCCGTTCGACCACCCCGAGTGCACGACGCTCGAATCCGGCGACCGGCTGATCGTGGTGCGCTCGTCGCCGCGGCTGCGCGCCGCGACCGAGGACGAGGCGCAGGACGGGGCCGGCGCGTCCGGCCGGTGACGCGGGAGGGCCCGGCCGCGTCCCCGCGGGTGCGGGGCGCGGCCGGGCCCGCGCGGCGGACTCAGCGGTAGGAGTGCTCGGCGGTGGGGAAGGCGCCGCCGACGACCTCGTCGGCGTAGCCGCGGGCGGCCTCGCCGAGCAGGGTGTTCAGGTCGGCGAACTTCTTCACGAACTTGGCGGTGTGCGGGGTGAGGCCCGCCATGTCCTGCCAGACGAGCACCTGCGCGTCGGTCCCGGCGCCGCCGCCGATGCCGATCGTCGGGATCGACAGCGACGAGGTGACGCGGGCGGCGAGGTCCGCGGGGACGCATTCGAGGACGACGGAGAACGCGCCGGCGGCCTCCAGGGCCTTGGCGTCCGCCATGAGCTCGTCGCCGTCCTGGCCGCGGCCCTGCACCCGGTAGCCGCCGAAGGCGTTCACCGACTGCGGGGTCAGGCCGAGGTGGCCCATGACCGGGATGCCGGCGGAGACCAGCGCCTCGACCTGCGCGATGACGCGGCGGCCGCCCTCCAGCTTGATCGCGTGCGCGCCCGCCTCCTTCATGAAGCGGGTGGCGGTCGTCAGCGCCTCGCCGACGCCCGTCTGGTACGAGCCGAACGGCAGGTCGGCGACGACCATGGCGCGCTTGGAGCCGCGGACGACGGCCGCGGTGAGCGGGATCAGCTCGTCCACGGTGACGGGGATGGTGGAGTCGTAGCCGTAGACGACCATCGCCGCCGAGTCGCCGACGAGCAGCACGGGGATGCCGGCCTCGTCGAAGACCCGCGCGGTGAGCGCGTCGTACGCGGTGAGCATCGGCCACTTCTCGTGCCGCTCCTTGGCGGCGGCGATGTCGCGTACGGTGACCCTGCGTCCGCTCGTACCGCCGTACAGTGCGGTCGGCTGCGCCGGGGGCATGGCAGAAGAAGACATGCGAGATCCTCCCGTCTTGAGGCGCCACGGTGGCGTACCCAGACAGCACCGATCGTGCCACTTGGAAAACGATTCGGGAACCCCCGCGATTCCCGGTCCGGCCGGGCCGGGAACAAGTTCCGAAACGATACCGTTGCGTATCGACATGGACCCCCAGACGATCCGGCGGCGCCGCTGGTACATCCTCGGCGTGCTGACCATGAGCCTGCTGGTGGTGGTGCTCGACAACACCATCCTCAACGTCGCGCTCAAGACCATCGCCGACCCGGAGAAGGGGCTCGGCGCGACGCAGAGCCAGCTCGAGTGGTCGATCAACTCCTACACGCTGGTCTTCGCCGGCCTGCTGTTCACCTTCGGCGTGATCGGCGACCGGATCGGGCGCAAGCGCGTGCTCATCGGCGGCATGGCGGTGTTCGCCGTCGCCTCGCTGGTGTCGGCCTACGCGCAGACCCCGGACCAGCTCATCTACGCCCGCGCCCTGATGGGCCTCGGCGGCGCCGCGGTCATGCCGCAGACGCTGTCGATCATCACCAACGTCTTCGAGCCGGCCGAGCGCGCCCGCGCCATCGGCATCTGGGCCGGCGCGGTCGGCCTCGGCGTCGCGATCGGCCCGCTCACCGGCGGCCTGCTGCTCGCCCACTTCTGGTGGGGCTCGGTCTTCCTCGTCAACGTGCCCGTCATCGCGGTCGGCGTCACGCTCATGGCGTTCCTGGTGCCCGAGTCGCGCAACCCCGAGCCCGGACGGCTCGACCCGCTCGGCGTCGTGCTGTCGGTCATCGGCCTGGTCGTCCTGTCGTACGGGATCATCCAGGGCGGCGAGAAGGGCGAGTGGCTGACGCCGTCCGTGGTCGGCCCCATCCTCGCGGGCGCCGCCGTCATCGCGCTGTTCGTCGCGCACGAGGCACGCTCCTCGTCCCCGGCGTTCGACGTCCGGCTGTTCCGGGACCCGCGGATGTCGGCCGCCGTCGCCTCCATCGCGCTGTGCTTCTTCGCGGCGAGCGGCGTGTTCTTCTTCGCCAACTTCTACATGCAGTCGGTGCGCGGGCTGACCCCGCTGGAGTCCGGCGCGATGGTGCTGCCGTTCGCGATCGCCCAGCTGGCGTTCGCGCCGCGCAGCGCCGAGATGGTCCGCCGCTTCGGCGCCAAGGCGGTCTGCACGACCGGCCTGCTGCTGGTCGCCGCCGCGCTGGCGAGCTACCGGTTCATCGGCACCGACACCCCGATGTGGATCCTCGGCGTGATCTTCTTCGTGCAGGGCACCGGGATGGCCAACGTCATGCCGCCCGCCACCGAGTCGGTCATGTCGGCGCTGCCCCGCGAGAAGGCGGGCGCCGGCTCGGCCATCAACAACGTCGCCCGGCAGGTCGCCGTCGCCATGGGCGTCGCCGTGCTCGGGTCCGTCGTCGCCTCCGTCTACCGCCGCGACCTGGACGCCGACCTGGCCGCGCTGCCCGCCGGCGCGCGGGAGGCCGCCGGCGAGTCCATCGAGGGCGCGCACGCGGTCGCGGCCCAGCTCGGCGCCGCCGGGCAGCGGCTCGCCGGGAACGCCGACATCGCGTTCGTCAACGCCATGCACACCGCGTCCGCCGCCGCGGCGGTCATCGCCGTCCTCGGCGCGCTGGTCGTCCTCAAGTGGATGCCCGGACGCGCCCAGCCCGCTCCCGCCGCCGGGGCCGACGCGCCGCGGCGGCCGGAGAAGGCGGGGGTGTGAGAGCGTGAGGGAACCATGACCGAGACCGGGCGGCGCGGCGGGCGGCCGCGCAGTGAGCGCGCCGAGAAGGCCATCATCGAGGCGGCCCTGGACCTCCTCGCCGAGGAGCCGGGGCTGGCGGGCCTGTCCATCGAGGCCGTCGCCGCCCGCGCCGGCGTCGGGAAGACGACCATCTACCGGCGCTGGCCCAGCAAGGACGCGCTGATCCTGGACGCGCTCGGCGCGGCGAAGGCGCCGCTGCCCGAGCCGTCCGGCGGATCCGTCCGGGACGACCTCGTCGAGCTGGCGCTCGCGCTGACCGACGAGCGCAAGAACCGGTACTCGCGGTGCTTCTGGAACGTCGCCGGCGGCGCGGAGCGGCATCCCGAGCTGTACGCCCGCTACAAGCGCGACATCATCGAGCCGCGCCGCGACATCGTCCGCCGGGTGCTGCGCCGCGGCGTCGAGAACGGGGAGCTGCGCGCCGGGCTCGACGTGGAGGTGGCGATGTCGATGCTGCTCGGCTCGCTGCTGCCGCGGCGGCCGCAGGAGACCGTCCCCGCCGGGCATGCCGAAGCCGTCGTCGACACCCTCATACGGGGCATCGGAACGGCCGCGCGGTGACGTCCAGACGACGCAACCCGGGCGATTTCGGCACGGTAACCGTGATCTTCTCCCCGCGCGGCGGTGTCATGCCCCATACTGTCGCTGGGTAGTGCTGAGACGACCGGCTGTCTGGAGCGCGTCAGGTGAGATCCGTCATGGCGCCGCGAGGCGATGCGCCCGCCACCGATTCTCCGTCCCGGACCCTGGTCCTGGGCATCGACGGTGCCAGGCGGATCGTGCAGTGCGGGCCGAACGCCCGGGCCGTCCTCGGCCGGGCCCCAGAGGACCTGATCGGCCGTCCCGCCACCGACCTGGTGGGGGACGAGGCCAAGGCCGAGCTGGAGGCCCTGCTGGAGGTCGGCGACCAGGAGCGCAACGGCGTGATGACCGTGCTGCGCGGCGACGGGGGGTCCGGCAACGCCCTCGTCACCGTGCAGCCGATGGTCGGCGGCGACGCGGGCGCCGCGCCCGCCGCGCTGCTGTTCGTCCGGGTCGAGCTGCCGCCGAGCGAGCGCTACCAGGACCCGGCCCTCATGCGCCGCGCGCTGATGGACGACCAGCTCACCCGGTTCGGCGCGTCCCTCGACCTCGACCAGTCCGCCCGCGGCCTCGTCGACGTCGTCGTCCCGCACTACTGCAACGCCGCGTCCGTGCTGGTGCTGGAGAGCCTGGTCGCCTCCGACGAGGTGCACAGCGAGTCGGGCTCGGCGGTGCTGCGCCGCATAGCGGTCACCTCCGACGACGGCAACCCGGCGTGGACGTCCACGTTCCCCGTCGGCGAGGTGCTCGTCTTCCCCGAGGGCACTCCCTACCGGGAGGTCATGGAGACGGCCCGGCCCGTCCACCTGCCGCACATCACGCTGGACGCGGCCAGCGAGATCGGCCGGCTGTGGCGGCGCGGACCGGCCGGCGAGCTGCTGTCGGACGTGTCGATGGTGCTGCTGCCGATGATCGCCCGCGACACCCTGCTCGGCTTCATCGCCTGCACCCGCGTCCCCGGCTTCCGCAAGTTCGACGCCTACGACGTCGAGATCGGCATGGAGTTCGCGACCCGCGCCGCGATCGTCATCGACAACGCCCGCAAGTTCAGCCGCGAGCGCTCCACCGCCCTCGCGCTGCAGCGCAGCCTGCTGCCGCTGCGGCTGTCGGCGCCGTCCTCGGTCGAGGTCCGGCACCGGTACCTGCCCGGCAGCAAGCTCGTCGAGGTCGGCGGCGACTGGTACGAGTCCATAGCGCTGCCCGGCGCCCGCGTCGCCCTGATCGTCGGGGACGTCGCCGGGCACGGCGTCCGCGCCGCCGTCACCATGGGCCGGCTGCGCACCGCGCTGCACACCCTCGCGAACCTGGAACTGCCGCCCGCCGACGCGCTGCACGTCATGCACGAGCTGATGATCGAGCTCGGCGAGCAGGAGCCGCACTTCGCGACCTGCGTGTACGCGGTGTACGACGCGACGACCGGCACGATCGAGATCGCCTCCGCCGGGCACCTGCCGCCGCTGCTGGCGAGCCCCGCGGGCGACAACGAGTACCTGCAGGTCCCGCCGGCCCCGCCGCTCGGCGTCGCGGGCGGCGCCGCCATCGAGAGCCGCGAGTTCACCGTCGAGGACGGCAGCCTCTTCGTCATCTACACCGACGGCCTCGTCGAGAACCGGGGCCGCGACATCGACGACGGCCTCGCCCGGCTGCAGAAGATCTTCGGCCCCGACTCGGTCGACCGCCCCATGGAGGACCTCGCCAAGGCGACCCTCGCCGGCGTCTACGCCGACCAGCACCGCGACGACATCGCCGTCCTCATCGCCCGGCTGCGCCGCCTCCCCGAGGACCGCTACGCCTCCTGGACGCTGCCCGCCGACCCGGCCGCCGTCCGCCGCGCCCGCGGCCTCGTCAGCTCCAAGCTGGCGGAGTGGGGCCTGGACGACCTCGACTACACCACCGAGCTGCTCGCCTCCGAGCTCATCACCAACGCGCTCCGCTACGCGCCCGGCCCCATCGTGCTGCGCCTCCTGCTGGAGCGCACCCTCGTCTGCGAGGTGCTGGACCGGTCCGCCGCGCTGCCCCGCCTCCGCCGCGCCGAGGACGACGACGAGAACGGCCGCGGCCTCCTCGTCGTCAGCCAGCTCGCGCACCGCTGGGGCACCCGCCGCACCGCCGCCGGCAAGGTCGTGTGGTGCGAGCAGATCGTCCCCGGCATCGACCCCGACGCCTCCGAACAGGTCCCCGCCTGGCCCGAGGAGGCCTGGCCGGGCGAGAACCACCACCGGGGCTGAGACCCGCTACCTCTCGCGCCACCGGTTGGTGATGGGGAGGCGGCGGTCGCGGCCGAAGTTCTTCGGGGTGATCTTCGGGCCCGGCGGGTACTGGCGGCGCTTGTACTCGGCCAGGTCGACCAGGCGGATGGCGCGGTCGACCAGGTCCGGGTCGTGGCCGGCGCCGATCAGGGCCTCGCGGCCCATGTCGCGTTCGACGTAGTCGGCGAGGATCGGGTCGAGGACCGTGTACTCGGGGAGGGTGTCGCGGTCGCGCTGGTCGGGGCGGAGTTCGGCGGACGGCTCCTTGACGATGATCGCCTCGGGGACGGGCTCCTGCGCGAACGGGTGCAGGAACGGCAGGTCGACGCCCGCCCGGGTGTTGCGCCAGCGGGCGAGGTCCCAGACGGTGAGCTTGAAGACGTCCTTGATGGGGGCGAAGCCGCCGGCGGAGTCGCCGTAGAGGGTGGAGTAGCCGGTGGCGAGCTCGCTCTTGTTGCCGCCGGTCAGCACGAGGTGGCCGTGCTCGTTGGACAGGGCCATCCAGACGTTGGCGCGGATGCGGGCCTGGAGGTTCTCGGCGGCGAGGCCGTGCAGGTCGAGGTGCTTCTCGAACGCCTCCACCATGTCGGCGATGGGGACGATGCTCGAGTTGAGGCCCTGGCGCTTGACGAGGTCCTCGGCGTCCACGACGGAGCCCTCGGAGGAGTAGCGGCTCGGGAGCAGGACGGCGTGCACGTTCTCCGGGCCGATCGCGTCGGCGGCGATGGTGGCGACGAGCGCGGAGTCGATGCCGCCGGACAGCCCGAGGACGACCGAGCGGAAGCCGTTCTTGCGGACGTAGTCGCGGGTGCCGAGGACCAGGGCCGCGTAGATCTCGGCGAGGTCGTCCATGGGCTCGGCGGCGGTCTGCGGCAGCACCGGGTAGGCCGGCAGCGGGTCCGCGGTGAGGACGTGCCGGTCGATGGTGATCGTGGTGCCGTCCCGGGCGTCGACGGGCGTGCGGCCGGTTTCGGCGGACGCGGCGGCGGGCAGCGCGAGGTCGGCGACGAGGAGGTGCTCGGTGAACTGCGGCGCGCGGGCGAGAGGGGTGCCGTCGGGGCCGACGATGACCGAGTCGCCGTCGAAGACGAGTTCGTCCTGGCCGCCGACCATGTTGACGTAGGCGAGGGCGCAGCCCGCCTCGCGGGCCCGTTCGGCGCACAGGTCGAGGCGGACGTCGTCCTTGTTGCGCTCGTAGGGGGACGCGTTGATGGACAGCAGCAGGCCGGCGCCGGACGTGGAGGTGACGCTGACCGGGCCGCCGTCCTGCCAGAGGTCCTCGCAGATGACGGTGGCGACGTCGACGCCGTGGACGCGGACGACCGGCAGCCGGTCGCCGCGCACGAAGATGCGGTACTCGTCGAAGACGCCGTAGTTCGGGAGGTGGTGCTTCGCGGAGCGGACCAGCACCTCGCCGCCGTGCAGCCACGCGGCGGCGTCCAGCGGCGCCCCGGCGGGCTGCCCGGAGCGGACCAGGCCGACCGTGCGGCGGTCCAGGTAGCCGGTGACGACCGGCAGGTCGCCGAGGCCCTCGTCGGCGAGCCGGCGGGCGAGCCGGTCCAGGGCCCGCCGGCACGCCTCGACGAAGGACGCGCGGAGCGCGAGGTCCTCGACCGGGTAGCCGGTCAGCATCATCTCGGGGAAGGCGACCAGGTGCGCGCCCGCGTCGGCGGCGCGCCGGCTCCATTCCACGATCAGGTCGGCGTTGCCGTCGAGGTCGCCGACGGTCGGGTTCACCTGCGCGAGCGCGATCCTGAGCTGTGCCACCCTCCCAGGGTAGAACGCCGGAGGCGGTTTCGTCACTTTGACGAGAAGTGCGCGTCGAGCGCGAGGGCCCGCCGGCGCCTGATCGCGGGGGCCAGGGCGAGCTGTGCGCCCGCCGCGACCAGGGCCAGTGCCGCGCAGGTCAGCCACAGCACGGAGGCCCCGCCGGTGCCGAGCAGCTGGGTGCCGCCGAGCGGCGCCAGCAGGAAGCCGCCCGACCACGCCATCCCGTAGAGGCCGCCGTACCGGCCGCGCAGGTCCGCGGGCGCGAGGTCGGCGACGACCGCCTGCAGGACGGACGCCGCCGTGATCTCCCCGAGCGTCCACACCAGGATCGTCGCCGTATAGGCGAGGACGGTCGAGGCCAGCGAGGTGAGCCCGTAGCCGATCCCGACCAGGATGAATCCGGCGACCATCACCAGGCTGTGGTCGCGCCGGGCCAGCCACGCGTTCACCAGCGGCTGGACGATGATGATCAGCACGCCGTTCGCGGCGATGGCGAGGCCGTACGCCTGCGGGCCGAGGCCGTCCTCCTTCATGGCGAGCGGCATCGTCGTCATGCCCTGCATCAGCACGAACGTGTACACGAGGGTGACCAGCACGTAGCCGACCATGACCCGGTCGCGCAGGGCGCGCCCGAACCCGCCGCGGTTCCCGGACCGGGCGTCCCGCGACCGCGTCTCCGGGATCGCCCGCCATACCAGCACCCCGAACCCGGCGCAGGTGAGCGCGTCGATCCAGAACAGCCACAGGAAGCCCTGCTGCGCGAGCGTCCCGCCGAGCACCATCGCGACCGCCCAGCCGAGATTGATCGCCCAGAACAGCAGCCCGAACGCGCGCGGGCGGTCGGCGGGGGAGATGATGTCGGCCACCATCGCCTGCGCCGCGGGCCGGTACATGTCCAGCAGGACGCCGAGCAGCAGCGCCGCCGCGACGATCGCGGCGATCCCCTGCGCGTAGCCGAGCGCGAGCATCGCCGCGCCGGTGCCGACGGTCGCGAGCGTCAGCGTCGGGCGCCGGCCGAGCCGGTCGGCGAGCAGGCCGCCGGCGATCTGGCCGCCGAGCGAGCCCGCGCCGAGCACCGCCATCACCACGCCCGCCTGCGCCAGCGACAGCCCCCGCATCGTCGTCAGGTAGAGCCCGAGGAACGGCTCGACCATGGTGCCGAGCCGGTTGAGCAGGGTCCCCGCCCACAGCACCCAGAACGGCCGCGGGAACCCGCCGACGCGCGGGTGCAGGAACGCCGCGATCCCGCCCCGCCCGGGCGCGGCGGGAGGGTCTTCCAGAGTGGTCACCCGCCCGATCGTGGGGCGTCCGCCGCGCGGGCGGTAATCATTTAGCCTGGACTAAATGATCGAGTTCGTGTTCGCGCCGGACGACGTGGCCCGCGTCCGGTTCGCGTTCTCGCCGCTGTGGGAGATGGTGCGCAGCCTGCGGGTCCTGGCCGACCCGTCCGGCCACGCCCTGCACCTGCCGTGGGCGCGCACCGTCCGGCCGCGGCTGCGCGGGCTCGGCCTGGAGCCGCTGTTCGCGGTCGTCCCGCCGGCCGGCTACATCCCGGACTTCCTGACCCCGCCGCCGCGGACCCCGCTGCCCGACATCGGCGCCGAACTGGCGGTCGTGCGGGCGACGCCGCCCGCGGTCGTCGCCGCCGAACTGCGCTGGACCGAGCGCGGGAACCGGCCGGGACCGGCCCGGCTGGCCCTGGCCGCCGACCCCGCGCGCACCCTGGAGCGGCTCGCCGGCCTGCTCGAACGGTACTGGGAGGTCGCGGTGGAGCCGTTCTGGCCGCGCGTCCGCGACCTGCTGGAGGGGGAGGTCGTGCGCCGCGCCGGCGCGCTCGCCGCCGAAGGGGCCGCCGGGGTCTTCGGAGACCTGCACGAGGCGGTGTCCTGGCGCGACGGGACGCTGACCGTCGACCGGCGCTGGAGCTTTCGCGGCGAACCGGCCGGACGCGGGATGCTGCTCGTCCCGAGCGCGTTCGTGTGGCCGAACGTGTCGGTGATGGTGCCGCCCTACCAGCCGATGCTCAGCTATCCGCCGCGCGGCGTGGCGACGCTCTGGGAGAGCGGCCGCCCGGCCGAGCCGAGGGCGGACGCCCTCGCCGCGCTCATCGGCCGGCGCCGCGCCGAACTGCTCGCCGCGCTGGCCCGGCCCGCCTCGACGACCGACCTGGCCCGGCGGCTCGGCGTGACGGCCGGCGCGGTCAGCCAGCACCTCGGCGTCCTGCGCGCGTGCGGCCTCGTCACCGGGCACCGCATGGGCCGCCGAGTCCTCTACGTCCGCACCCCGTCCGGCGACACCCTCGCCGACGGCTAAAGCCCCACCGACTCCGTTGACCTGCGGCGTGTTGTTGTTATGAGCGCGTCGAAAACAACAACACGCCGCAGATCAACGTTGTGGTGGCCCTTTGTGGACGGTGCGTCAGCGGAGTGAGGCGAGTGCGTCCAGGCGCAGCGGGCCGGTGCCGGGCGCCGACTCCCGCTCGTAGCGGCCGGACTCGGCGAGCCAGTCGAGGTGGGCGCGCGGCGTGTCCAGCAGCACCTTCACGACCTGCGCGGCGGCGGCGCGCTGCGCGACGGTCAGCTCCAGCCGGTCCAGCATCTCCGGCAGCCGCCGCGCCGCCGCCCACGCCTCCTCCAGCCGGTCGACGATCTTCTCGGTGACCGCGGCGGCGGCCTGCGCGGCGTCGAGCCCGCGGGTGCGGGCGAGCACGGCGGGCAGGTCGTGGACGTCGCCGCGGGCCGACTCCAGGTCGTGCGAGGCGAGGTCGTTGGACCAGGCCACGACGTCGGCGACGCCGTCGGCGAGGGTCTTCCAGCGGGGCGTGCGCAGCAGCCGCGCCGGCAGTTCGACGCCGAGGACCGGTTCGACCAGGTCGTACATGAACGGCCCGCACGCGCGGCGGCGCAGCGGCGCGTACTCCGCCTCCGTCGGGACGTGCCGGATCCGGCGGTTGACCGACTCCTCGGCGCACCCGTCCCGGTGCGACTCCAGTTGCAGCATGAACCTGCGCCGCCAGTCGCGGCTCATGTGCCTGGACGTGGCGTGCCACAGCTCCACCAGCGCGGCCTCCAGCGGCCGCGCGCCCGGCCGGGCGTGGCCGCGCCGCATCGCGCGCAGCAGGTCGTCGTACAGGGCGTGCACGGCGCTGCCGCTGTCGGCGAGCGGCGGATGGTCCATGGTGTCGTCGAGCGCGAGCGTCCAGACCAGCCAGCGCGCGAGCAGGTCCACCCCGGCGAGGTCGGCGGACGGCAGGACGCGGGCGGCGAGCCGTTCGCAGCGGGCCCGGCCGAGCGGCGAGGTGTCCGGGTCCCCGAGCACGAGGCCCCGGCCGCGGGCCCAGGTCTCCACCTGCGCGCACAGCCGCCACGACTCCGGGTGCATGGCCGACGGGGTCGCCAGCGCGGGCACCCGGTCGCTCATCGAGAGAAGAAGAGAGATGTCCACGACCCTGTTCACGCTAATGATCACTTCGTCGAGCGACCATGATCGCCACGTCAATTTCCGGGAAACGGATCTCTGGGGGCGGTCATGTCCGTCCCGTCCGGTCGCCCCTGCCGGGGGCGGGCGCGGCGTGCGATAGTTCGGTGATCAGCAACACGCTCAAACAGGAGGAAAAGTGTCCAGAGGGACCGTGCGATGGGCACTGGGCGCCGGCCTGGCGGCCCTGGCGCTGACGGCGACCGCGTGCGGCGGCGACGACGGCGCCACCGTGCAGGGCGTGAAGCTCGTCGAGAAGGGCGCGCTGACGTCCTGCACCCATCTGCCCTACCCGCCGTTCCAGTCGGAGGACAAGAAGTCGGGCAAGGTCGTCGGCTTCGACGTGGACATCATCGACCTGGTCGCCAAGAAGCTCGGCGTCACGCAGAAGGTCGTGGACACCCCCTTCGAGACGATGAAGACCGGGGCGGCGCTGAACGCGGGCAAGTGCGACATCCAGATGGGCGGCATGACGATCAAGCCCGACCGGGTGAAGTTCATGGACGTCTCCGACCCGTACTTCGACGCCACCCAGTCGCTGATGGCGAAGAAGGGCAGCGGCGTCACCTCGCTGGAGGACGTCAAGGCCAAGAAGCTGAAGCTGGGCTCCCAGGCGAGCACGACCGGTGAGGACTACGTCAAGGACAAGGGCTTCGACCCGCGCTCGTTCGACAACTCCAACGCCGAGCTGAACGGGCTGCGCACCGGCCAGGTCGACGTGATCGTCCAGGACGACCCGGTCGTCAAGGGCTGGCTGAAGGACCCGGCGAACTCGGCCTACGAGATCGTCGTGAACCTGAACACCGGCGAGCAGTACGGCATGTGGATGCGCAAGGACCACAACCCGGCGCTGGTGAAGCTCACCAACGAGGTCATCGCGCAGGCGAAGTCGGACGGCACCTACAAGAAGATCTACGAGAAGTGGATCGGTCCGATGCCCGCGGGCGCCGGCGGCGGCTCGTGACCGCGGAACCGATCAAGGCGGCGGCGCCGGGCGGGCTGTCCCGCCGGCGCCGCCGGCAGCTGTCGCTCGGCGGGCAGTACGGCCTCTTCGCGCTGGTCGTGGTCGCGGTCGTGCTGCTCGCCGACTGGCCCACCCTGCGGCTCAACTTCGCGAACTGGGACGTCGCGAAGGACCTGTTCCCCGACGTCATCACGGTCGGGCTGCGCAACACGGCCGTGTACACCGTCACCGGCTTCGGGATCGGCCTGGTGCTCGGCCTCGTCATCGCGCTGATGCGGCTGTCGTCGGTCGCGCCCTACCGGTGGTTCGCCGCCGGGTTCATCGAGGTCTTCCGCGGCCTCCCGCTGCTGCTGATCTTCATCTTCATCAGCGTCGGCGTGCCGCTGGCCTTCGGCACCACCGTGCCGGGCGGCGCGGTCGGGCAGACCGGCCTGGCCCTCGGCCTGACGGCGGGCGCCTACATGGCCGAGACCATCCGGGCCGGCATCGAGGCCGTCCCGAAGGGCCAGATGGAGGCGGCGCGCTCGCTCGGCATGTCGCATGCCCGCGCGATGCGGTCGATCATTATCCCGCAGGCGTTTCGGATCATCATCCCTCCGCTCACCAACCAGCTGGTGCTGCTCTGCAAGGACTCCTCGCTGGTGCTGTTCCTCGGCATCACCCTGGAGCAGCGGGAGCTGACGAAATTCGGCCGCGACCTGGCGGGCCAGGTCGGCAACACGACCCCGATCATCGTGGCCGGGATCTGCTATCTGATCATCACGATCCCGCTGAGCCTGCTGGCCCGGCGGCTGGAGGCGCGGCAGCGCAGGGGGCAGCGATGACGACCCTCGACACGCGAACGAACGCGATCGAGATCACCGGGCTGCGCAAGTCGTTCGGGACGAACGAGGTGCTGCGCGGCATCGACTTCCATGTCGAGCCGGGCGAGGTCGTGTGCGTGATCGGCCCGTCCGGTTCCGGCAAGTCGACGCTGCTGCGCTGCGTCAACCTGCTGGAGGAGCCGTCGGCGGGGACGATCCGGGTCGCCGGCGCCGACGTCACCGACCCGGAGGTGGACATCGACGCCGTTCGCCGCCGGATCGGCATGGTGTTCCAGTCGTTCAACCTGTTCCCGCACCTGACGGCCCTCGGCAACGTGATGATCGCGCAGCGGAAGGTGCTGAAGCGGGACAAGGCGGAGGCCGAGAAGATCGCGCGGGAGAACCTGGAGCGGGTCGGGCTGGCCGACAAGGTCGGCTCCTATCCGGCGCAGCTGTCGGGCGGGCAGCAGCAGCGCGTGGCGATCGCCCGCGCGCTCGCGATGGGCCCGGAGGTGATGCTGTTCGACGAGCCGACGTCCGCCCTCGACCCCGAACTGGTCGGCGACGTCCTCGGCGTGATGCGCTCGCTCGCCGAGGCGGGGATGACCATGCTCGTCGTCACCCACGAGATGAGCTTCGCGCGGGAGGTCGCCGACCGGGTGGTGTTCATGGACGGCGGCGTGGTCGTCGAGGAGGGCCCGCCGCAGCAGGTGATCGCCGATCCGGCGCACGAGCGGACCAGGGCGTTCCTGTCCCGCGTCCTCGATCCGGCCGCCGCGCGGATCGGGGAGGGTGACTAGTCGGATATCTTCCCGTCAGCGGGAAAGGCCGGACGTAACGTCGTGGTAACAGCGACCGGGCATACTGCGAGGTAGCCGGACCGTCTCTCGCGGCCGGCATGCGTCCCCCGCCCCGATGACACCGGCAGGGCAGTACCGAGGGAGAAGGCTTTGGAGCGTCAGCAGGAGTTCGTGCTCCGCACGCTGGAGGAGCGCGACATCCGCTTCATCCGGCTGTGGTTCACCGACGTGCTCGGGTTCCTGAAGTCGGTGGCCGTCGCCCCCGCCGAGCTGGAGGGCGCGTTCGGCGAGGGCATCGGCTTCGACGGGTCGGCGATCGAGGGCTTCGCGCGGGTGTACGAGGCCGACATGATCGCCAAGCCCGATCCGGCCACCTTCCAGGTGCTGCCCTGGCGCTCGGAGTCCCCGGGCGTGGGCCGGATGTTCTGCGACATCCTCATGCCCGACGGGACGCCGAGCTTCGCCGACCCCCGCTACGTGCTGAAGCGCGCGCTGGGCCGGGCCGCCGACCTCGGGTTCACCTTCTACACCCATCCCGAGATCGAGTTCTTCCTGCTCAACAACAAGCCCGAGGACGGCAGCGAGCCCGAGCCCGCCGACTCCGGCGGCTACTTCGACCACACCCCGCACAGCGCCGCGCACGACTTCCGGCGCAACGCGATCATGATGCTGGAGGCGATGGGCATCTCGGTGGAGTACAGCCACCACGAGGGCGCCCCGGGCCAGCAGGAGATCGACCTCCGGTACGCCGACGCGCTCACCACCGCCGACAACATCATGACGTTCCGGCTGGTGATGAAGGAGGTCGCGCTGGAGCAGGGCGTGCACGCGTCCTTCATGCCGAAGCCGTTCACCGAGCACCCCGGCTCGGGCATGCACACCCACATGTCGCTGTTCGAGGGCGACCGCAACGCCTTCTACGAGCCGGGCGCGGAGTTCAAGCTGTCCAAGGTCGGGCGGGCGTTCATCGCGGGGCTGCTGCGGCACTCCGCGGAGATCACCGCGGTGTGCAACCAGTGGGTCAACTCCTACAAGCGGCTGTGGGGCAACGTCGGCTCGGCCGCCGGCGCCGGGGGAGAGGCCCCGTCCTACATCTGCTGGGGGCACAACAACCGGTCGGCGCTCGTCCGCGTCCCGATGTACAAGCCGCACAAGGGCCACTCGACCCGCATCGAGTTCCGGTCGCTGGACACGGCCGCGAACCCCTACCTGGCGTTCGCGGCGATCCTCGGCGCCGGGCTGAAGGGCATCGAGGAGGGCTACGAGCTGCCGCCGGGCGCCGAGGACGACGTGTGGGCGCTGACCGTCGCCGAGCGGCGCGCCCTCGGCATCGAGCCGCTGCCGCAGGACCTCGACGACGCGATCCACGCGATGGAGCGCAGCGAGCTGATGGCGGACGTCCTCGGCGAGCACGTGTTCGACTTCTTCCTGCGCAACAAGAGGCAGGAGTGGGAGGACTACCGCCGCCAGGTGACCGAGTTCGAGCGCAGGCGCCTCCTGGCGGTCCTCTAACGGCCGGGCTCCGCTCGGCGCCCTCTGCCGGGCTACGGTTGGCGGTGTGACCGAGTCGCGGACGCCCGAACGCCGTTCCTCTCTCGCCGGGCGCCTCGCGCGGCTCGGCTTCACCGACGCGGCGCGCGCCGAGTGGCTGCTGCGGGACGCCGAGCGCGGCACCGGGTCGCGGCCCGCCGACGACCTCCTCGACGCGCTCGGCGGTACTGCCGACCCCGACCTCGCGCTGGACGGGCTGCTGCGCCTCCTCGCGTCCGCCGACGAGCACGGCGTCGGCGGCGAGCTGCGCGGGGCCCTGGCCGCCGAGCCGGGGACGCGGGAGCGGCTGACGGCCGTGCTCGGGGTGAGCGCCGCGCTCGGCGACCACCTGGCCCGGCACCCGGACCACTGGCGGGTGCTGCGCGACGGCCCGGCCGCCCCGGCCGGGGACCCCCGCGCCGAACTGCTGACCGCGGTGGGCGCCGACCTGTCCGCCGGGGAGCCGGTGGCCGGGGGCGACGGCGCGCTCGCCGCGCTCCGCGTCGCCTACCGCCGGCGGCTGCTCGCGCTGGCCGGCCGCGACCTGATCGGGTCGGCGGACGTCGCCGAGGTCGCCGCCGAGCTGGCCGACCTCGCCGCCGCCGCGCTGGAGGCGGGCCTGGCGATCGCCCGCGCCGGCGTCCCCGAGCACGGGACGTGCCGGCTCGCCGTGATCGGCATGGGCAAGGCCGGGGGCCGCGAGCTGAATTACGTGAGCGACGTCGACGTGATCTTCGTGGCGGAAGCGCGGGACGGGCAGGACGAGGACGTGGCGCTGCGCACCGCGACCCGGCTGGCGTCGGCGATGATGCGGGCGTGCTCGGCCAGTACCGAGGAGGGCGCGCTGTGGGAGGTCGACGCGGCGCTGCGCCCCGAGGGCAAGGCCGGGCCGCTGGTGCGGACCCTGGCCAGCCACCGCGCCTACTACGAGCGGTGGGCCAAGACGTGGGAGTTTCAGGCGCTGCTGAAGGCCCGTCCCCTCGCCGGGGACGCCGACCTCGGCGCCCGCTATCTCGACATGGTCACCCCGATCGTGTGGAAGGCCGCCGAGGGCGAGAGCTTCGTCGAGGACGTCCAGGCGATGCGGCGCCGCGTCGAGACGGACCTGGACCGGCGCACCGCCGACGCCGAGCGGCAGCTCAAGCTCGGGCCGGGCGGGCTGCGCGACGTGGAGTTCTCGGTGCAGCTGCTCCAGCTCGTGCACGGCCGCGCCGACGAGACCCTGCGGGACCGGGCCACCCTGGACGCGCTGGACGCCCTGTCGAGGGGCGGCTACGTCGGGCGCGACGACGCGGCGGTGCTGACGTCGGCGTACCGGTTCCTGCGGCGGGTGGAGCACCTCGTCCAGCTGCACCGGCTGCGCCGCACCCATCTCGTCCCGGACGACGCGGACGGCCTGCGCCGCCTCGGCCGGGCGCTCGGGCTGCGCACCGACCCGGTGGGGGAGTTCACCGCGCTGTGGCGGCGGCACGCGCGGGAGGTCCGCCGCATCCACGAGAAGCTGTTCTACCGGCCGCTGCTGCGGGCCGTGGCGCGGCTGCCGGGGGAGGAGGCGCGGCTCACGCCCGAGGCCGCCCGGACCCGGCTGGAGGCGCTCGGCTACGCCGACCCGGCGGGCGCGCTGCGGCACATCGAGGCGCTGAGCTCGGGGGTGTCGCGGCGTGCGGCGATCCAGCGGACGCTGCTGCCGGTGATGCTCGGCTGGTTCGCCGACGCCCCCGACCCGGACGCGGGCCTGCTCGGGTTCCGGCAGGTCAGCGACGCGCTCGGCACCACGCCCTGGTACCTGCGGCTGCTGCGCGACGAGGTGACGGTCGCCGAGCGGATGGCGTGGGTGCTCGGCTCCAGCCGCTACGCCACCGACCTGCTGCTGCGCGCCCCCGAGGCGGTCGCGCTGCTCGGCGGCGAGGGCGATCTGGCCCCGCGCCCGGAGGAGGCGCTGCGCGCCGAGGCGCTGGCGGCGGTCCGGCGGTACGGGGGCTCCGCCGGAGCGTCCGGGGGGCCGTCCCTCCGGCAGGACACCGGCGAGGGGGGCCGGTCGGCGGAGGAGGCCGTCGGGGTGGTGCGCGGGCTGCGGCGCCGGGAGCTGTTCCGGGTGGCGGTGGCCGACCTGCTCGGCCTGACCGATGTCCGGACGGTCGGGGACGCCCTGACCGGCATCGCCACCGTCACGATCGAGGCCGCGCTGGCGGCGGCCGTGCACAAGGTCGAGCTGGCGGCGGGGGCGCCGCTGCCGACCCGGACGGCGGTCGTCGCGATGGGCCGGTTCGGCGGGCACGAGCTCGGCTACGGCAGCGACGCCGACGTCATGTTCGTGCACGATCCGCTGCCCGGCGCGGACGAGGCGGCCGCCGGGCGCGCCGCGCACGCCGTCGCCGAGGAGCTGCGCCGGCTGCTGGCGCTGCCCGCCCCCGACCCGCCGCTGGTGATCGACCCGAACCTGCGCCCGGAGGGCCGGCAGGGGCCGCTGGTGCGCACCCTCGCGTCCTATGCCGCCTACTACGCCCGCTGGTCGGAGCCGTGGGAGGCGCAGGCGCTGCTGCGCGCCGACCCGCTGATCGGCGACGCGGGGCTGCGCGACCGGTTCCGCGCGCTGATCGACCCGGTCCGCTGGCCGGAGGGCGGCATCGGCGAGGACGCCGTCCGGCAGATCCGCCGGCTGAAGGCGCGGATGGAGTCCGAGCGGCTGCCGCGCGGCGTCGAGCGGCGGCTGCACACCAAGCTCGGGCCGGGCGGTCTCGCCGACGTCGAGTGGGTCGCGCAGATCCTCCAGCTCAGGCACGCGCACGAGGTCCCGGGGCTGCGCACCACCCGCACGCTGGACGCGCTGGACGCCGCGGTGCGGGCCCGGCTCCTGGACGCCGCCGACGCCGAGGTCCTCGCCGAGGCGTGGTGCCTGGCCACCCGCATCAGGGGCGCGATCATGCTGGTGCGGGGCCGCGCGTCCGACCTGCTGCCGACCGACCACCACCGGGAGCGCAGCGCCGTCACCCGCGTCCTCGGCTACCCCGGGCCGGGGGACCTGCTGGAGGACTACCGCCGCCACACCCGCCGTGCGCGGGCCGTCGTCGACCGCGTGTTCTACGGCGCCGAGTAGCACTCGGGGCCCGCCGAATACCACACCACCGGGGGCGGCGACGTACTACCAGGGTCGTACGTACCGCCGGGGTCGTACGCCGGTCAGGGCCGGCCGGCCCGGCAGGGCGCGGCGGCGGACCCGGCCCCCGAGCGGCTCGCGGTGCGCCCGCCGCGCTGCGCGAGCCGGTGGGTGATGCGGGCCCGCGCGATGAGGATCGGCACGGGACAGCGCATGTAGAGCAGCCACGACACGGTCAGCGCGCCGCCGATCAGCGCCATCCCGGCCACCGCGTCCAGCACGTAGTGGTTGGCGGTCGACAAGATCACGAACACGGTCGTCGCGGGGTACAGCGCGCCGAGGGCCTTGGCCCACAGCGGCGTCGCCAGCCTGACCAGGATGATCCCGCACCACAGCGACCAGCCGGCGTGCATGGACGGCATCGCCGCGTACTGGTTGGTGAGGCTTCCGGACGCGTCGCTGGCGTACAGGCCGAGCGAGTGCAGCGCGGTCACCGGGTCGACGAAGCCCTCGCTGTGCAGGAACCGCGGCGGGGCGAGCGGGTACAGCCAGAAGCCGATCAGCGCCACCCCGGTGGCGATCATGATGGACGCGCGCAGCCACCGGTAGTGCTGCGGCCGGTAGCGGTACAGCCAGACGACGACGCCGAGCGTCACGATGAAGTGCATCGTGGCGTAGAAGATGTTGGCGGTCCGGGCGAGCCACGGCACGGCCAGCAGCGTGTGGTTGAGGTTCAGCTCGACGTCCAGCCCCAGGTCGCGCTCCAGGCGCAGGATCTCTTCCGCGTGGGCGAACGCCGGGCCCGTGCCGTCCTGAACCAGCACGACGCGCGTCAGCGTATATCCGGTGTAGAAGAGGACCACCAGCAGGAGCTCGCGCCAGACCGGGGGCGCGGTGAGCACCCGGTGCCGCATCCGCGTGGCGGCCTGGCCTCTGCGGGCTGCTGGGGGGGCGGGTTGAGCCATGCTACCTATCTTTGCCTCAGGGCCCCCTGAATGAGATCACCGCAATGAATGGTCTTCATCTCAGCCTTGAGTAGTACGACCCTGATGCGGTATCCGGACTTTCGGGGGAGGGCCTTGGGGACGCCCGGCGGTTCCTCCCGCGCTTCCCTCCTCGTGCGGAGCCTATGGAGTTGATCAGGAGTCAGCATAGGAGGCCCTGGGTAGGTCCCGATCGCCCCCCGTGACACGAACGGAGGGACGAATGGCCAGGTATCGGGCCATACCCGGCATTGCACTGGTGTCCGCCGCGGCGCTGGCCGTTTCCGGTCTGATCTCCCTCCCGGGAATGACGGGGCAGGGGCGCACGACCGCCGGCGTCCCCCGCGCCGCGCTCGGCACGCCTCCGCCGCCCGCCGCGCCGCCGCTCGTCCCGCCTCCCGCCGCGCCGCCGCGGTGGAAGCGCTGCACGGGCCTGCCCTCCCCGCCGCCGGGCGGGAAACGGCCGGCCGGTGTCCGGTGCGCGACGCTCCGGGTGCCGCTCGACTACTCCCGGCCGTCCGGCGCGAAGATCGGCATCGCCCTCATCAGGGTGCCGGCGACCGACCGGCGGCACCGCATCGGCTCGCTGCTGTTCAACTTCGGCGGCCCCGGCGGCGCGGGCGTCGACGCCCTCGCCCAGGTCGCCGGGCAGTACGCCGCCCTCCGCACCCGGTACGACCTGATCGGCTTCGACCCCCGCGGCGTCGGGCGCAGCAGCGCCGTGCGGTGCGTGGACGGCCGGCGCATGGACGAACTCGCCGCCATGGACGACAGCCCCGACACCGGCGCCGAGCAGACCGCCTACACCGAGGCCCGCGCCGGCTACGCGCGCGGCTGCGCGGCCCGCTCCGGCGGCCTGCTGCCCCACGTCGGCACCGTGAACGCCGCCCGCGACATGGAGATGATCCGCGTCGCGCTCGGCGAGGAGAAGCTGCGCTACTTCGGCATCTCCTACGGCACCTGGCTCGGCGGCGTCTACGCCCACCAGTTCCCCGGCAGCGTCGGCCGGGCCGTCCTCGACGGCGCCGTGGACACCCGGATCGGCGGCGCCGACCTCGCCCTCCAGCAGGCGGCCGCGTTCCAGCGCGCCCTCGGCGACTTCGCCGCGGCCTGCGCCCGGCTCGGGCGCGAGTCCTGCCCGCTCGGGGCCGACGGCCCGTCGGTCACCGCGTCCGTCGGCCGGATCCTCGCCGGGCTCGACCGGAGGCCGCTGGCCACCTCGTCCGGCCGCGAGCTCACGCAGAGCCTCGGCACGGCCGGCGTCGCCGCGGCGCTGTACTCCCGCGACGCCTGGCCGTACCTCGCGCAGGGCCTGGTGGACGCGGTGAAGCGCCGCGACGGATCGCTGCTGCTGATGCTCGCCGACGTCCAGAACGGCCGCGCCGAGGACGGGACGTACAGCAACCTGTCCGCCGCCAACACCGCCATCACCTGCGCGGACACCGCCGACCGCTACACGCCCGCCGACGTCCGCCGGCTGCTGCCGAAGTTCCGCAACGCCTCGCCGGTCTTCGGCGCGTCGATGGCGTGGAGCCTGCTGCAGTGCACCGGCTGGCCCGCGCGGGACGACGGCGCGGCCCGCGAGGTGTCCGCCCCGTCCGCCGCGCCGATCCTCGTCGTCGGCAACACCGGCGACCCCGCCACCCCGTACGCGTGGGCGCCGGCCCTGGTACGCGAACTCGGCGGGCAGGCCGTACTCCTCACCCTCAACGGCGAGGGCCACGGCGCCTACGACACCGGGGATCCGTGCATCCGCAAGGCCGTCGACGCCTACCTCCTACAGGGCCGCCTCCCCGCGCCGTCCACGACCTGCGGCTAGACCAGCCGCGTTGACCTGCGGCGTGGTGTTTTTTTTGGGGGGGCGGGATTAAAAAAAACTCCCCCCGAAAAGAAGGTGTGT
>NZ_JBEYTW010000054.1:0-59688 GCF_040643275.1 Spirillospora sp. NPDC047418 | reverse complement strand
GGCGAGGCCGAGTTCTGGAAGGCCCTGGCCTTCACCGTCTCGCTGGCCGTCATTCCGCTGGTGGTGGCGGTCGTCGTCGCCCCGCTCCTCGCGGCTGCCCTCGACCGTGCCGGAACGTGGCCGCGTCGCGCCGGCCGGGTGCTGATGTCGGTGCCGCTGGTGGTGTTCTCTCCCGTCGCCTTCTCCGCCGCGTGGCTGGTGGGCATGCCGGACGGGGGGCTGGAGACGGCGTTCGGGGAGTTGTCCGACCCCGGCTCGGCGCGGGTCGCCGTGGTGGCCATCAGCGGCCTGACGACGTTCGGCGCGGTGTGCGGGCTCGCTCTGCTCGGATATCTGGCGGTGCTGCGCGACCGCGGCCCCGCACGGTGGGTGCGGCCGGCGCTCGCGGTCGGGGCGATCGCCGCCCTGGCCACGTTCGCGGTGAGCCTGCAGACGTTCTCCTCCGTCTATACCCTGACCCGCGGCGGACCGGGCAGGTCGACGCAGACGCTGTCGCTCTTCCAGTTCAGCGTGTCGTTCGTCTCTCTCAGCCTCGGCCACGGCGCGGCTCTGGCCACGGTGACGGGGCTGATCCTCGGAGTCCTGGGCATCGCGGCCACGCTCGTCGCGATCACCACCGCACTGCGCATCGACCTCGTTCCTGCGGATCCCGCCGGACGGCCGGTCGGCCCGGGCCGCATCGTGATCGCCGCAGCGGCGTTGCTCGCCGTCCTTGCCGTCGTGCTGGTCGGTGCGTGGCCCTGGCTGTCGGTGTTGTTCTCCTCGCAGGGCCCGCGCGGGGCCGCGTCCCCCGCCGACGGAAGGACGTACCTCAACACGTGGGTGCCGCCGCTGCTGGGCGCGCTGGTCTCGGTCGGCGCTGCGTTCCTCGGCGCCCTGGGCATCGGCGGGTTGCGCCCGCTGGGCCGCAGGAGCGAATGGCTGCTGCTGCCGTTCGCGCCGTGGCTGTTCGTCGGCATCGGGCCGCTGAGCATCAGCGGTTTCGAGAACGCCCGCAGCCTCGACCTGATCGATACGTTCGGCAGTCTGATCCCGCCGACGCTGATCAGCGTCCCCGCGCTGGTCGTGCTGACGCTGTTCTGCCGCGGCCGGGCGGCCGTGTGGCAGGCGCAGGTGGCGGCCGGCGCCCCGGCCGCCGGTGGTTTCCTGCGCATCGTCGCGGTGCCGGCGCTTCCGCTGGCCGTCCTCCTCGGCGGCGCGACGGTCCTGATCAACGCGCAGGAACTGCTCTGGCCACTGCTGGTCGGCACGAGCCGCGACACCATGACGGCACCTGTCGCACTTGTCAGCCAGCTGGGCCAGTACTCCGCCCCCGGCGTCTCGCTCGGGTTCGTGACCCCGCTCGCCGTGCTCGTCCTCGCGCTGCTCGTCTTGGCCACACTGCAGGTCGCCTACCTGGACCGCCTCACGATCACCGTCGACCGGCCGGCCGAGGCCCCGGCCCCTGCTCTGGGCGCGGCCACGCCCCGTCCCGGAGCACCCGTCGCACCATGGCCCGGCCCCGCAGCGCCACCCGCCCCGGCACCCCACCCCGAACCGGATCGCCCACCGGACTGACGGCCGAACCTGCGGCGGAAGGCTGGACAGACCGTCCGCGACCGGGCCGCCTCTGGCGGGCAACGACCGAATTAATCGGGAGATCCGCGGACACGGTCCGGCCGCTCGTCGTGATTGCGCAATCGCATCAGCGGCGTGTTGCTTTACGGCGCCAAGCCGGTAAGCGACGTTCCCGAGCCGAGCGACTTTTAGCGCACGGTCCACCGGTGCAAGGACGCGCCACCACACGCCGGGCCCAGTCCTGCGGGACGTGACCGGACCGTCTGCGTCCTTGTTTTGTGCGAGCCCCGCCGCCGACGCAGTTGCGGATTCTTCGGATTGCGGTGTCACCGCACACCGAATGCCGTCCCGCCGCGCCGCTCGCCGCCGGATGACCGGCCCATCCCCCTACCGAGGCGTCAACTCAGACAAGCGCTGCGCGCACGGTCGGGAGCTGAACGTGCAAATCGGAGACGTTCGCGCTTACATGGACGGCGACGCCTCCGGAGGCCGCCCCCGCACGTCCGCCGAGCGCATATCCGACCTGTATCGAAAAGCGCGAAATGTCCGCAGTCAAGGCGACGGCGCCGCTCCCCCGGCGGAAAGGACCGCAGCGTGGGTATCGACCGTCCCGGCAGGCCCGACAATCCGGGGGATGACGCCGACAAGCCCCGGCCCCCGGCGCACCCACCGGGGCCGGCGCCCGACCGGCCCGGACAGCCCGGCTTCCCGTCCCGCCTAGAGAGCCGCGCCGCCGCCCGCCAAGCCCAGGAGGCCCGCGCGGCCGAACTCGAGCGCCAGAGAACGGCCGCGCCGGAGAACGACCCCGAGCCGCCCGAAGCCCCGGACGAGGAACCGCCCGAGTCCTCCCCCGCCGAACCCACCGGCGAGCAGCGCAACGACCAGGACGGCCAAGAGGAAGCCGAGGCAGCCGACGACACCCGCGAGACCAGTACCGAACTCGGCGAAAGCGGCGCCGCGCACCCAGAGCCCGAGCCCTCTGGGGAACTACGGCCGGACGAGCCCGAAGCACAGCCCGGCGCGGCAGAGACCGGCGAATTCTCAGCCGAACCCGATGCTGAACAGTCCAACAGCGACAAGGACGAGGAACCCGAATCCCCTACCGCCGAGGACGCCGCCGAAGAACCGGACCCACCAGTCGAAGCGGTGGCCGCCGAGAACCCGCCCGCCTTCCGTGACACCGAGCCGGAGGCCGACCAGGCGGGACGTCCGGACGAGCACAACCAGCCTGAAAGCCGCGACCACTCGCAGCCACCACAACAGGACGGCCGCCCCTCCCGCACCGGGGCCGCCAGCCCGGAGGCCGCCGCCGGGCAGATCCTCCAAGCCGACCGGCGACCCAGCCTGCAGGAACAGGCTTCCCAAGACGCGCCCGGCCCCGCTCCCGCCGAGCAGCCAGAAGGAACCCCGGACGTCCAGCCGCCCGTCGAAGGCGACATCCAGCGGACCGCAATCGGGCAATCCATAGCCGCCGAGATGCCTGACCAATCCGACACTCCAGTGAGTTGGATCACCGAGCCCGTGTCGCCAGAGGAAGGGAGCACCCAGCTAGCGCCCCTAGTCGTCGACTTCAGCGAGCGAAATCTGGGAAGCCAGACCGAGAACCATCTCAGAAATGCCGAGAATCGGCGCGAAACGTCCACCATCACCGGCAACCAGAAGGAAGCAAAAGACCATCAGGACCTCGGCGAGAAAATGGCTGAACTCGCCGAAAGGAAGATCGACGTCAAAATCGATGAGGCGTTGGATAAAGTCAATCCAAAATTTGATGTGACCAGATCTGCATACTCCGAGAACTGTACCGGCGTCGTCCAGGCCAACGAGTTGCAACGACGTGGCGTGGACGCCGAGGCCGGACCACTAGAGAAACACCTGCGGACCGATGAAAGCGGCCCGGGTGGTCGATCGCTGAGCACCATTGAGAAGGCGTGGGGAGCCAAATTCGTGCCCGGAACCAAGGCGGAGATCGAGGAGGCATTCAGACAGCCGGGATCAAGAGGTATCGTCTACATCGCTTGGAAGGGCCCCGGCGGCGGTGCGCACGTCTTCAACGTGGAGAACGTCGGAGGAAAGGTACGTTACGTTGACGGCCAGCCGACTCCTCCGATACGAGATGCCTCACGCTACTTCACCCTGGGGCGTGCCACAAAGTATCTTCGAGTGGATGATCGGCCGACACCGCCCAGCGGCGTGATCGGCCCCTACCTCGAACCATGACTTGCGACCTTGCACCTGGAGGCATCAGCATGGCCGTGACCTATGACCAGGCACGCGAACTCGTCCGTGAACATTTCGAGCCCGGGTGGACACACGGAACCTTCTGCCTGGATGACCGTATGATAAGTGAGAACGACGAGTTCTATGTCTTCAACGTCGGCGCCCGCGAATTCCTCATAGATGAGGACGATTCGTACGCAATCGCGGGCGGCGTGCCCATCGTGTTCAAGGAGGACGGCAGGCTGGCATCCCGCCCCTCCGTAATGATCGCCACGGACCCATCGATCCTGAGCAGACCGAACCCGAACCCGACGTTGACATGATCCTTCTTGGGAGGCAGTCGGCTCTACGGCCGTCCCAGACTCAACACACTCCAAGATCAGCCGACTGAGAACGCCGAGCACGATGGCCCCAATGGCTGGGGCGAGCCTCTAGACCGAGACGACCTCGCCGCCGGATGAATCACTTCCGCGGGCCAGCGATGGCGTAGGCGATGGGGACGGACTCCCCGGCAAAGCTCCCTTCGAGCCTGCCGGCGGCCACGACGCGGAACCTCTGGTACTGCCCCAGGCCCGCCGTCCTTGGGACCATATGGCAGAAGCGGAACTCGATGGCGCTGCGGCTGGGGCTGTTCATCGGAGAATGCTGAGTTTCGCTCGGGGGTGGGTTGCTGCTCGGTAAGGCGGATCTCGCGCCGTGTAGGGCGCGGGACAGGTGTCCACGGGAGCCGGGCACGCGCGGGCGGGATGGCCGGGAGCGGGGTGGGTGGTGGCTGGGGCTGGGTGCGGTGGGGCGGCGTTTGGCGGTGGCTTGCGGGACGGCGGCCGGCTGGTCAGTTGTGGGTTGTGGTTAGGCGGCGTAGGGCGGCGTGGGCGGGTGGGCCCCAGGTGGGCTTGCCGCCGGGGCGGCCGTGGACGCCGGCGTGTCCGATGAGGATGCCGGTGAGGGCGCGTAGCACGGCCCATCCGCGGGCGCGGCGCAGCGTCGCGGCGTCGGGAGTCGGTTGGTAGGCGGCGTGGAAGCGGTCGGCGGCGCCGTCCGGCAGCAGGATCCAGGCGGCGGCGAGGTCGCACGCCGGGTCGCCGGCGAAGAGGTCGCCGAAGTCGACCACACCGCAGATGGTGCCGGCGGAGGTGAGGACGTTGGCCGGATGCAGGTCGCCGTGGAGCCAGAGTGCCGGGCCATCCCAGTCGGGCGCGACGGCGGCGTCTTCCCAGACCGCGCGGACGGCGTCAGGGTCGCCGATGAGCCCCAGCTCGGCGACCGAGGCGAGCTGCTTGGCGAAGTCTTCGGAGTAGTCGGCCAGCGGGCCTCCACGGCCCCGGCCGGCCGGGGCCTGCTCGGGGGCTGGTTGGTGAAGTGCCGTCAGGAAGGCGGCGAGTGCGGTGGCCGCTTCCCCGGCGCACGTGACGGGGGCGCGGTCGGCGGGCGTGCCCGGTACCCAGGTGGTGACGATCCAGGGTCGCGGAAACCGTGCGGAGGGCTCGCCGAGGCGCTGCGGGACGGGGACCGGCAGCGGGAGGCGCGGGGCTAGGACGGGCAGCCAGGTGTGCTCCTTGCGCAGCAGCGCGTCCGCGGACTCCGTCGCCCAGGGCAACCGGACGGCGAGGTCGTCGCCGAGCCGCCACAGCTGGTTGTCCCAGCCCCGGGCTCCGAGCCGCACCGGGTGATCGGCCAGGTCGGGATGCTGAGCGCGCAGCAGATCCCGCACCAACTCCTCGGTGATCTCGATCTCGGCGTGCGTCATGCGGAGCAACTCTAGCCAGCCCTCGAGTGGACGGCGCATCAGCGGAAGTGGAACCGACCCGCCCAGAGGGATGTGGGTATCGCGCAAGGGATGGTGGAGATCAAAGCCAGGTCGCTCTTGGGATGACGTCAGGTTGGACGGTCCGCGCGTACACGGGCTGGACGTCTGGCTAATGAACGTTCATATCCCGCACGTGCGACCACGGCTTTCCTATAGCACGTGGGACCTGTTCGATACAGATTTGTCACCATGTTCGGGCTGACCGGCCGTTCATTTCGCTGCCAAGCGTCGGACTCATCATGTACACACAGTGATGACATAGTTACGGTCCTATCTCCCGAGGGTCAGCATGGTCAGCCCGTACGTACGACGCCAGCGTCTGGCGGCCGAACTCCGCAAGCTCCGCGAGGAGCGCGGCCTGATGGCGGACGAACTCGCCAGGCGCATCCACTACTCCCGCATGAAGATCAGCCGCCTCGAGAACGCCCACGGCCGCCCCGACGTCGGCGACGTCATCAAGATCCTCGACACCCTCGACATCACTGGTGCGAGGTGGGAGGAGATCGTCCGCCTCGCGAACCAGGCGTCCACCAAGGGCTGGTGGGACCGCTACGGAGACACCATGGGGCCTCGGCAGCGCCTCTACGCCGACATCGAGTCCGGCGCCGCCAGCATCCGCGAATACAACGACACAACAATCCCCGGGCTTCTGCAGACGCCTGAGTTCAGCGCCGCCCTCGTCGAACTCAAGCGCGTCGAAGGTCCGCTGGGCTTCAACCTCAAGAAGATGACCGAGGCACGGCAGCGTCGGCAAGAAGGAATCCTGTCGCCAGAGGGGCCGTCCTACACCGTCATCCTCGATGAGGTCGTCCTTCGACGGGTCAACGTTCCTGCGGACATCATGGCTGCTCAGGTGCGCCACCTCGTCCAACTCGGCACTTCTGTTTCCGACCTGGCCATCCACGTGCTCCCGGTTGACACGTACATCAAGGGCGTGCCCATCCCCCAGGCGGCGTTCTCCCTTTACAGCTTCCCGGACCCCGCTGCCCCTTCGATGGTCGTCGTGGAGACATCCAGCAGCGACTTGCCTTACACCGGCAAGCACGAGGTTGAGCAGCACACCAAGCGATACGACCTTCTCAGCAAGGTTGTTCTATCCTCGGAGGACAGCCTCAAGCGTCTCATCGAGGCTGCGGACCGACTAGAGCGCCCATCGGCTGGAGCAGGCGAGTGACCAAGAAGTTCACAGACTGGCGAGTGTCAAGCTACAGCGAAGCAGGTGGAAACTACGTCGAGGCGGGCCGCTCCGCTTCCGGAACAATCAGCGTCCGCGACACCAAGGCCAGGGGGGCAGGGCCAGTCCTGGAGTTCAGCCGTTTGGAATGGTCTGCCCTGCTCGACTCGATCAGAGCAAATTGAGAGGACGTAAACTGATCGGGTAGCCATAGTTAAAACCCATCCGATCGTCGCCCGAGGTTCCGTACGTGCTGGACCACAGTCCGTGCGGCGGGTTCGTGCGGGCCCACCGGACCAGGCAGCTGGTCAGACAGCCCGCCTCCGGCAGCTACCTGCGATCGTTGGAGAGCGACATCGGGCTGTCCGTGAACGGGCCGGACGACATCATCGCCACGCACCTGATCGTCCCCGCTGCCCTGCGGGACCAGGACTTCGGCCGGTTCGACAGCGCCCCCGGGGGGTCAAGCTGGATTGCGTGCGGCGTTAATGAGAGCGTCGGCGTCGTCCTGCCGGCCGGCCCTCGCTGCGGCTTCCCGGATCTCGCTGTCTTCCATAGTTCGGGCAAGCTGAATCGCCTCGTGCACACCATCGCCGTCGCCGAAATCGAGTAGCTTCAGAAACCACCTGACGGCTTCTATTTTTTCAACCGCACCACCAGTGCCATCCGCATACCATTTTCCAAGAGTGATCATCGCAGTCGGGATGCCGGAATCGGCCGCCTTCACATAGAGATTCCTGGCCTCTTCATATTCTCCGCGATCGGCGTACCAGTCCGCCAGCAGGGCGGCCGCCGCCGGCACTCCATCAGCCAATGCCCTGCGCAGCATTTCAACTGCTCTCGCCTCATCCGGGCGTATTCCAATCCCCTTCATCAGTAGGCTGCCCAGGTTTAATGCCGCGATCGCGTCACCGGACTTCGCTGCCGCTTCGAACAGGTCGGCCGCCGCGGGGACGTCCTGCTGGACGGCGATGCCATTGAGCAGCATGTATCCGAGCCCGCGCCGACCGGCCGGGTGACCGGCCGCGGCGGCCATGCGGAAATAGCGCAGGGCGGCATCGTGGTCGCCAATGTATTCGAGCGTCAGCCCTCCGACCAGCGCCTGAGCGTCCGCCCGGCCGGCGTCCGCCAGATCCTGCAGCACCGGGAAAACATCGGCCATTTCGTTGTGTGCGGTGGAATCTCCCTGCTTGATCCGCACAAGGAGACCTTCACACTGCTCGACCAGGTCGTTGCCCATCCATCCAGGCTACAGCCTTCCGGGACTCCATGTAGTCGTAATCCTGAACGGCAACCCAGAATCCTCGTGCTTGAAATTGAGCGACAGCCCGGCCGAATTCATCGGCCACAGTGCGATCATGACCGCATCTATATCTTCCGGAAATCCTTCGTCTCCATAAGTACCAACGAATGCAGGCTCACCCAACCGGCGACCGACTTGGGCCAGATTCGTTCTGAATCTGATCTCGAAATCCTCCGCCAGCTGCTCTTCGCTCGTCAGACTTTCTGGATCAGGCCATGCGATCTCCAGTGTCGCCTCCAGGAAGGCATGTTCTCCCTGGCCGAACTGGATCGCCACGATATCCCCCTGCCGCCATTCGCGGCGAAGCCCGCTCGAGGTCTCCCTCCAACCGGCGTCCAGGAGACGGGATCTCAACGGGGTCCCTGGGGGGGCGACGGCCATTTCACTGAACATTACCAACACTTCGGATGCCCTCAGGTCGACCATTTCGGCGCCCCACATCCTGTTACCCGACACATGGGACACATGAGGTCTCCACTTCCGCTCTGCTTGGTCGGCCGGCCGGGTTCGTCGAAGGCCCGGGTGACGGCTACGCCGTCGGGCTTGGCGAGCAGGCCGGGGCTCCGTGCGGGCAGGGGGCCGGGCGGTCGGGGGTTCGATGGCCTCTATGCTGCTGGGACGTGGTGGCCGGGGGCGGGGCAGGGGCCGGCTTCACACGGTCGGGTCGTGTCTCTTCCGGGCGGGGGCGGGCCGCTCTGCGCGTTGCGGTGCCCTGCGGACCTTCGTCGTCGTTGAGGATCTTGTCATGTCGCAGTCGGGCGCGCGCCACGAGCCTGCCGAGTCGTTGCGGGAGATCGTCGAGGCGCAGCGGCTGGGCGATGCGCAGGAGTGGCTGGAGAGCCAGCCGCCGCATGTGGTCGCCGATGAGCTCGCGCGGATGGGGGACGTCGGCGCCGGGGTGGCGTTCCGGCTGCTGGACAAGGACCGGGCGCTGGCGGTGTTCGAGGAGCTGGAGCCCGTCGACCAGCAGCAGATCCTGGCGGGGCTGCGCGACCGGTCGTTCCTGGAACTGGTCGAGGGCATGGACCCGGACGACCGCGTCAGGATGCTGCGGGAGGCGCCGGCCAAGGTCGCGAAACGGGTGCTGGCGGGGCTGAGCCCGCACGAGCGGTGGGTGACGTCCGCGCTGCTCGGGTACCCGGAGGGTTCGGTCGGCCGCTACATGACGCCCCAGGTGGTGGCGCTGCCGCAGGAGCTGACCGTCGAGCAGGCGCTGCGGACCGTCCGGGAGAAGGGCGCGGACGCCGAGACGGTGTACACGCTGCCGGTGGTGGACGCCGGACGGCGGTTGACCGGCATCGTGGAGCTGCGCGAGCTGGTGCTCAACCCGCCGGACATGATGGTCGCGGACCTGGTGGTCACCGAGCCGGCCACGGCGTACGCCACCGACCCGGCCGAGGGCGCCGCCCGGCTGATGGTCGAGACCAACGACATGAACCTGCCGGTCGTCGACAGCGAGGGCCGGCTGGTCGGGCTGCTGACGATCGACGACGCGGTCGAGGTGATCGAGGCCGCCGACACCGAGGACTTCGCCCGGCAGGCCGGTACCGCGCCGTGGGAGGGCCACTACATGGCCGCCTCGGTCTGGCAGCTGGCCCGCTACCGGGCGCTCTGGCTGAGCCTGCTGCTGATCGCGGCGACGCTCACGGTCGGCGTGACCCGGGCGTTCGAGGCCACGCTGGAGCAGGTCGCCGCGCTGGCCCTGTTCATCCCGATGCTCATCGGGGCGGGCGGCAACGCGGGCGCGCAGGCCGCGACCGCGTGCGTGCGCGCGCTGGCGGTCGGGGAGGTCCGCGGCTCGGATCTGCTGAAGGTGATCTGGCGCGAGTTCCGGGTCGGTCTCGTCCTGGGCGGGTTGCTGGCCCTGCTGGGGCTCGTGGTGGGGACGCTGTTCGTCGGCGCGGACATCGCGGTGGTCGTCGGCATCACCCTGGTGCTCATCTGCGGGTGGGCCGCCACCATCGGCGGCACCATGCCGCTGCTGGCCAAACGGCTGCGGATCGACCCGGCGGTCGTCTCCGCGCCGATGGTCACCACCTTCGTGGACGCCACCGGCCTGATCATCTACTTCCTGACCGCGAAGGCCGTCCTGGGCATTTGAGCCGGTGATTTCCACGCAACTGCCGGTGGCCGTTGGCACGCCGATTGTGGGACGTCGGACCGTCGGCACCGGACATCGGCGGCTGTGCTTGTATATGCCGTTGTGACGGCCCCCCTGTATGTGCCCGTAGGAACATCAGCAGAGCAGACTCCGCAGGACGGCGATGAGCGGGTCGTGCGCGTCCTGGCCAGTACCGGGCAGCGTCTCGGAGCGCGGGTCATCGACACCCTCGCGGCGTTCACGGTGGTCATGGCGGGTTTGTCGCCGCTCTACGCCCTCGGTCTGCTTTCCGACGGCGCCTCTTCTTCGATGACCGCGTGGGTGGTCATTCCGGCCGCGTTCCTCGGGGTCGTCTCCATGGTCCTGCTGCGTGTCGGGGGAATCGGGCGGTGGGGGTGCACGCTCGGCCAGCGGGTCGCCGGGATCCGGGTGGTGCGCCACGAAGACGGAATGGGGCCGCCGGGCTGGCGCCGGTCGTTCACGCGGTACGTGCTTCCGCGGAGTTCATCGTCCTTCCCTCTGATCACTGATCCGTTGGAGCAGATGAACGATCGGCGGCTCGGGCAGTGCCTGCATGATCGCCGCGCCCGGACGGTGGTCGTCCAGGCGCAGGCGCCGCCGGAACCGGAGGAGACCGGCGGGCTGGCGGCGCTGCGGTCTCCCGGCTCCGGCACCACGGCGCCCAGTGACCATGTTCGGCGCTGGGAGAAGCGGGAACGCGGCCGGCGCATCATGATCGGATCCGCCGTGGGAGTTCTCGCGGCCGCCATCCTGGTATCGCCGGTCGTCATGGTCCTCGTCCCCTTCGGATCGTCCTCCATCGGGGGCCCCGCGTTCGAGGTCAACACCTTCTACGACGACGACGTCCATTTCGAGAACGCCTTCGGGGGGCGTTCCGCGACCTATGAACGCACGGCCGCCAGGGTCCTGGACGACCAGAAGGGGTGCCTCGCCGGGGCGATGAGCGAGCAGGCCCGCGGCGTCCTGCGCGGGGCCGAGTGCGAAGGCCGCATCGAGATCGCGTTCACGAGCACGGAAGGTGTGCTGGTCGGCAGCCACGTCCTCAGATTCCCGGACGCGGCCTCCGCACGCCAGGCCGGACGGGCTCTGCAGCACACCGATCTGCGCTTCGTTCCCGGCGGCCCGACCGATCCCCCGGGAGGCGCCCGGATCGGCGACGTCGACAGCAGAGACCACTACGTGGTCGCCACGACCGCGGTTTCGCCGGCGCAGCCGGACGCCGCGGCCAAGGCGAAGAACGCCTTCACCTTCATTCACGTCCCTACGCTCAACACCATCCTCTGGCTGTGAGCGCGGCGGTTCTGGTAAGGATGTGCGGACGTTGAAAGGGAAGTCAGTGCATTCGAACGGTCAGCAGGTCGTGTTCGCCGCCCCGCGCAAAGCGTGGCGCCGTATCGCCGTCGCGCTTTTCATGGTTTCCGTGGTGCTGCTCGTCGTGGTCCTGGCGGCCTCCCCCGACCTTGGCTCGGGTTTCGGCCTCGCGCTGTTCGTCCTGCTGATTCCGCTCTGGATCGTGTCGCTTTTCGGAACCCTGCTCGCCTGCCTCAGCTGGTTCGGCCAGTTCCGGCACAGCGGCACCGGCACCGTGGCCTGGATGGACTCGGACGGAGTCCATGTGAAGAGTGGTCAGTCGGTCGCGTGGCCGGAGGTGGAGTCGGTCTTCACCCGGCGGACGGAAAGCGGGGAACTGCTGCTCTGCGTCAGGCCGGCGGAGGCTGCGGCCTTCATCGCGCGGGCACCCAGCGAGCGGCAGGACGGAATGCGTTCGAACCTCGAGACGTACGAGGCGCCGCTCTTCATCAACGTGAGCGCGTTCTGGCAGGGAACGGCCGATGAGCTGGCGGCGGCGATAACGCGGCTCACCGCCGGCCGCCTCTCCCTCGCGGCCGGCGGCTGACGCGGCCGGTCAGGAGGCCGGGGGCGCCACTCGGGCGGCGAGGGCCTTTTTGCTGATCTTGCCTACCGGCGTGCGGGGGAAGGTGCCGCTCTCCTCCAGGCGGTCGGGGAACTTGTAGGCGGCCAAACCGCGGGTGCGGAGGAACTCCCTGACCTCGGAGAGGGCGGGGGCCTTCTCGCCGTCCCTGATGACGAGGAAGGCGCAGGTGCGCTCGCCCATCATCGGGTCCGGGATGCCCACCACGGCGGCGTCGTGGACGGCGGGGTGGGCCAGCAGGTGGTTCTCCAGTTCTTCGGCGGAGATCTTGTCCCCGCCCCGGTTGATCTGGTCCTTTTCGCGGCCTTCGACGATCAGGTGGCCGGACGGGAGCTGCCGGACCAGGTCGCCGGTGCGGTAGAAGCCGTCGGGGGTGAAGGAGCGGGCGTTGTGCTCGGGCGCGCGGTAGTAGCCGCGCAGGGTGTACGGGCCCCGGGTCAGGAGTTCGCCCACCTCGCCTCGGGCCACTTGCTTTCCGTCTTCGTCCACGATCCGGATCTCGTCCGCCGAAGAGAGGGGGCGGCCCTGGGTCTGCTCGATGAGGTCGGCCGTGTCGTCCAGGCGGGTGTAGTTGAGGAGGCCCTCGGCCATGCCGAAGACCTGCTGCACCTGGCAGCCGAGGGTGCCCGGCACCTCGGCGGCGCGTTCGGCGGCGAACTTGGCGCCGCCCACCTGGAGGAGTTCGAGGGACGAGATGTCCTCGTCCTGCCAGGTCACCGCGTCCAGCCAGAGGAGGGCGATCGGCGGGACGACCGCGCAGACCGTCGCGCGCTCGCGTTCGATCAGGGGGAACGCCTCGTCCGGAGAGCCGGAGGGGGACAGGACCACCGTGCCGCCGGTGGAGAAGACACCGAGGATGCCGGGGCAGGCCAGGGCGAAGTTGTGGGCGGCGGGGAGGACGACCAGGTAGACGGTCGAGGACGTGAAGCCGCAGACCTCGGCGCTGGCCTCCAGGTTGTAGACGTAGTCGCGGTGCGTCCGGGGGATCAGCTTCGGCAGGCCCGTCGTCCCGCCGGAGAGCAGGAAGACCCCGATGTCGGACGGTGCCGGGCCCTCGATCGCCACCGGGTCGGCGTCGATCACGGAGAGGGCGGAGAACTCCGCGGGCTCGCCGTCCACGATCACGTGGTCCACGGGGAGGGTCCGGGCCATCGCGCGGTAGTCGAAGTCGCCGTCGCGGTCGGCGCAGATGTAGGCGCGGGCCTCGGAGAGTTCGCAGAGGTAGCGGATCTCGCTTTCGCGGTGGGCGGGGAGGGTGAGCACGGGGGCCGCGCCGATGCGCACCAGGGCCAGGAAGGTGACGACGAAGGCCGTGGTGTTGGGCAGTTGGACGACGACCCGGTCACCTCGGCGGAGACCGAGGGACAGGAGGCCGGCGGCGGCGCGGGTGGCGCGCGCGTCCAGGTCGGCGTAGGTGAGGCGGTCGGCGCCGGCCACCAGGGCGGTTCGCGAGGGGTCGCCGTGCAGCACGTTGCCCAGCAGGCGGTCGGTCCAGTAGCCCTCGGCCTTGTAACGGGCCTCCAGGTCCGGCGGCCAGGGGGTGAAGCCTTCCACGGTCACCGGACGGTTCACCGCCCCGCCAGCTGCGCGGGGGCGCCGGGGACCGGCTCGGACGGATCGGAGCCGAGGGCCACGATGCGGTTCGCGGCGTCCACGTGGACGACGTGCGGTTCGTGCCGGGACGGGTCGTCCACGGACGCGTAGGTGATGATGATGACCATGTCGCCGGGCTGCACCAGCCTGGCGGCGGCGCCGTTGATCCCGATGACGCCGCTGCCGGCCGCACCGGTGATGGCGTAGGTGACGAGGCGGGAGCCGCTGGTGATGTCGACGACGTGGACCTGCTCGCCCTCGACGATGTCGGCCGCGGCCATCAGGTCCGCGTCGATGGTCAGGGAGCCCACGTAGTGCAGATCCGCCTGGGTGACGGTCGCGCGGTGGATCTTTCCGTTCATCAGCGTCCGCTGCACGGGTTCGTCCTCTTCTCCACGATTCTCCATGAATCTCCACGATCAACTAAGGCTAGGCTTACCTTAGCTATTTCCCCGGCAGAGGAGAACCCCGAGGATGCTCCGGCGACTGGCCATGGACATCAGTCCGCTGCGCGACAGCAGGCCGTTCCGCAACGTGTTCATCGCCCGCACCGTGTCGGTCTTCGGGATCGGGATGCTCGCGGTCGCGCTGCCCGTCCAGGTGTACGACCTGACGGGCTCGACCGTGCACGTCGGCGGGGTGTCGGCGGCGGAGGGGTTCGCGCTGCTCGCCGGGTTCCTGTGGGGCGGCGTGCTCGCCGACCGAGGCGACCGGCGGCGGCTCATGCTGCGCGCCCGGACGGCCGCCGGCATCGGGTTCGTGCTGCTGGCGCTGAACGCGTTCCTGCCGTCCCCGTCGCTCGCCGCGCTGTACGTGCTGGCGGCGTGGGACGGCCTGATGACCGGCGTCAGCGTCACCGCGCTGCTGGCCGCGACGCCCGCGCTGGTGAGACCGGACAGGCTCGTCGCGGCGGGGGCGCTGAACGCGCTGACCGTCCGGCTCGGGTCGATGGCCTCGCCGGCGCTCGGCGGGGTCGTCGTGTCGGCGTTCGGCGTCGGCTGGAACTACGCGGCCGCGGCGGCCGGCACGCTCGGCACGATCGGGCTGCTGACCGCGCTGCCGCCGCTCAGGCCGGAGGCCGCGGAGGCGCCGGCGAACCCGCTGCGGGCCATCGGGGACGGGTTCCGGTTCGTCGCGTCCCACCGGGTCGTCGGTTCGCTGATGCTGCTCGGGCTGCTGTTCATGGTCGCGGGCGGCATCCCCGTGCTCATGCCCGCGTTCGCGAGGCAGAGCCTGGACGGCGGCGCCACCACGGTGGGGCTGCTGTTCGCGGCGCCCGCGTGCGGGGCGGTGCTGGCGTCCGTCACGAGCGGGTGGGCCGGGTCGGCGCGGGCCCCGGGGCTGGCGCTGCTCGCCGCGTCCGTCACCGGGTTCGCGGCGCTCGCCTGCCTCGGGCTGGCCCGCCATCCGGCGCTGGCGGTCGGGATCCTGTTCGTCTACGGGTTCGTCGAGTCGGTCGAGGAGATCCTGCGGTACGGCCTGATCCAGTCGCACACCCCCGACTCGCATCTCGGACGCGTCAACGCGCTCTGGGCGGCGCAGGAGACGGGCGGCGGCGCGATCGGGTCGCTGGGCGCCGGGGCGCTCGGCCGGTACCTCGCGCCGGGCGCCGCCATCGTCGTCTACGGGACGGTCAGCGCCGTCCTCGCGCTGGCCCTGGCGCTGACGCTGACCGGGCTCCGGACGGCGCGGATGCGTCCGGAGCCCGAGCCGGGCTGATCATCCGAGGCGGGCGGCGAGCTCGTCCTCGGTCATCGCCTCGACCTCCAGCCAGATGGCGGCGACGGCCTCCAGGCGTCCCGGCGCCTCCTGCAGTTCGGTGAAGCGGCGGCAGACGCGGGCGACGGTCCGCTCGGCGAACAGCACCCGGACCGGCAGCGCGGTCGTGTCGAGCGCCTCCCGCAGCCGCGCGATCACCCTGGTCGCGAGGACGGAGTCGCCGCCGAGGGCGAAGAAGTCGGCGTCCGCGCCGACGCGCTCCTCCCCCAGCACCTCGGCGACGATCCGGGCCAGGACCTTCTCCAGCGGCGTCGCCGGTTCGGCGTGGGCCGCCTCGCCCTTCTCGGCGGCGGCCAACGCGGTGAGGGCCTTGCGGTCGACCTTGCCGTTCGCGGTGAGCGGCAGTTCGTCCACGGGGACGAGCAGTTCGGGGACCATGTGCGGCGGCAGCAGGTCGCGGGCGCGGGCCAGCACCGCATCGGGGTCGCCGGACGCGACGACGGCGGCGGCCAGGCGGCCGTCGGCCAGCAGCGCGACAGCCCGCTCCACGGAGGGGTGGTCCTGCAGCGCGGCCTCGACCTCGCCCAGTTCGATCCGGAAGCCGCGCACCTTGACCTGGTGGTCGCGGCGGCCGAGGAATTCGAGGGTCCCATCCGGGCGGTAGCGGGCCAGGTCGCCCGTCCGGTACCAGCGCAGACCCTCGTGGACGACGAACCGGTCGGCCGTGCGCTCCGGGTCGCCGACGTAGCCGTCCGCGACGCCGGCGCCGCCGATCCACAGCTCGCCCGCGACCCAGTCGGGGCGGTCGCGGCCCAGCTCGTCCACGACCCGGCACGCGACCCCGCGCAGCGGCATCCCGTACGGGACGGCGTGCCAGTCGGACGGCACCTCCCCCGCGACCTCCTGCACCGTCGAGTGGATCGCCGTCTCCGTCGTCCCGCCCAGCGCGACGAACCGGCATCCGGGCGCGCGTTCGCGCAGCAGCGCGGGCAGGTGCGCGCCCACCCAGTCGCCGCCCAGCAAGACGAGCCGCAGGCTCTCCGGGCGCCCCGCGTGCAGCAGCATCTCCAGCACGGACGGGACGCAGTTGAGCACGCTCACCGACCAGCGGCGCACCAGCTCGGCCCAGCGGGCGGCGTCGCGCCGTTCGTCCTCGTCCGGCAGGACGACCGCGCCGCCCGCCGACCAGGGCGCGAACAGGTCGAACACCGACAGGTCGAAGTCGAGCGCCGACACCCCGAGCGCGACGTCGTCCTCCCCGATCGCGAACCGCTCAATGAGGTCGCCGATGGTGTTCATGGCCGCGCCGTGCGACACCTCGACGCCCTTCGGCTCCCCGGTCGACCCGGACGTGAACAGCACGTACGCGACCTGGTCCGGACGGACGGCGACGGGTCGCGCCAGCGGCTCCGCCTCGGCGATCCCGTCGGCGGTGAGCGACGCGGCGACGCCGGCGCTCGCGCGGATCCTGGCGCGGCGGGCGTCCGGCTGCTCGGGGCCGATCGGGACGTAGGCGGCACCGGCCGCGAGCACGCCGAGGGCGGCGGCGACCTGCGCGGGGCTCTTCGGCAGCTCGACCGAGACCCGGTCGCCGGGCCGCACGCCCGAGGCGACCAGCCCGGACGCGATGCGCAGCGCACGGGAGGCCAGTTCGCCGTAGGTCAGTGTGCCGTCGTCGCCCCAGTGCAGGGCCGGGGCGTCCGGACGGCGCCGGGCGTGCTCGAAGAAACCTTCGGTCAGCGTCCGCGGCGGCGGGGCCGGAGTCGCGTTCCGGCCATGCCGGACACGGAGCTGGGACGCAGGAGCCCCGATCCCCAGAGAAAGGGACCAGTCGGCTCCGGCCGCGCCCAGCCGCGTGATCGCGGACGTGTACGCGCCGAACATCGCCTCGGCAACGCCGTCCGGGAAGGCCGGCACACGCACGTCCCAGTTCAGCAGCAGCCCGCCGGACACCTCGGTCACCTGCGCGTCCAGCAGCACCTGCGGCCCCTGCGAGATGATCCACTCCGGCTCCCCGAAGTGCTCGCGCACGCGCTCGCCGAACAACTCCCCGAGGTTCAGGGCGCTCGTGTACACGATCGGGGCGAGGACCTGCTCGCCGCGCAGCCGCGACAGGTCGCGCAGCACCTCCAGGCCCGAGTAGTCGCTGTGCGCGCCCGCCGTGTGCAGGTTCGCCTGCAGCTTCCGTGCCCGCTCGACGAACGGCAGGTCCTCCCGGAGGTCGGCCTCCAGCATGATCGACCCGGTGAAGTCGCCGACGACCGAGTCCACGTCCGGCTGGACGGGCTCGCGGTGGAACAGCGGCAGGTTCAGCAGGAACCGCGGCGTCGCCGACCACGCTCCGACGACCTCGGCGAACACGGCCGCCAGGGCCATGGCCGGGGTGATGCCCTCGGCGTGCGCCCGCGCGACGAACCGGTCCTTCTCCTCGGGCGGCAGCCAGTGGTGCCTGCGCTCGACCCGGTCGCCGGGCTCGGGAACGACGGGCAGTTCGGGCGGGCCGGGCAGGTCGGCCAGCCGCTCGGCCCACCACTGCCGGTCCCGCTCCCGCGCGGCGGCGCGCGGGTCGTCGGCGAGGTAGCGCGCGTAGCCGTAGCGGATCGGGGCGGGGGTCTCCCCCTCGTACAGCGCGGCGAGGTCGGCGAGCATGACGCGGTAGCTCATCGCGTCGGCGGCGACCATGTCGACGTCCAGGTGGAGGCGGGCGGTGCCGCCGGGCAGCAGACTGAGGCGGGCGTCGAAGACGCGGCCGTCCTCGATCGGGAGGCGCTGCTGCGACATCTCAGCCCGGATCCGCGCCAGATCCGTGCCGGAATCGCCCGTACGCAGGTCGTGGACGGTCACCACAGGCTCGGGACGTTCGGGCAGGATCCGCTGCGTTCCGTCGTCCGACACCGCGACCCGCAGCATCGGGTGCCGCCGCACCAGCGCCCGCACGGCCTCCTCGAACCGCACCGGGTCGATCGCGCGGCCGTCGAGTTCGACGTAGAGGTGCGCGGCGACCGAGCCGAGCGACTGGCCGGAGTCGCGGCCGATCCAGTACGCGTGCTGCATCAGCGCCAGCGGGAACGGGCCGTCGGGCTCGATGTCGGCCGGTTCCAGCGCGGGCGGCCCGGCGCTCACCTCCACCTGGCCCCTCTCGGCGAGCAGATCCCACCATTCGGCCAGCGTGGGGCGTTCGGCCAGCTCGGCGAAGCGGATCTCGATGCCGCGGCGGCGCAGCCGGCCGGTCAGCCGCATCAGCCGGATCGAGTCCATCCCGAGCTCGATGAGGTTGTCGCCCGCCTCCGCGCGCTCGCCCAGCACGTCGGCCAGCGCGGTGTGCAGCTCATCCCAGGTCAGCACGGAGCCCCTCTCAAATTAGGTAAGGCTAACCTAATTCACAGGGTTTTCGCGGTCAACGCCCGCCGCCGGGCGGCCGGGACGATCAGCGGCGTCTCCGTCTCCGGGTCCGGGATGACGCGGCACGGGAGCCCGAACACCCGCTCCACCAGGTCGGCCGTCACGATCTCGGCGGGCGGCCCCTCGGCCAGCACCTCCCCGGCCCGCATCGCGATGAGATGGGTGGCGTAGCGGCAGGCGTGGTTGAGGTCGTGCAGCACCGCGACGAGCGTGTGCCCCTCCTCGTGCAGCCGCGCGCACAGGTCGAGGACCTCGATCTGGTGGGCGATGTCCAGGTACGTCGTCGGCTCGTCCAGCAGCATGATGCCGGTCTGCTGGGCCAGGACGAGCGCGAGCCACACCCGCTGGCGCTGCCCGCCGGACAGCTCGTCCACCACCCGGTCCGCGAGGTCGGTGACGCCGACGGCGGCCATCGACTCCCGCACGACGGCCTCGTCCTCGTGCGACCACTGCCGCAGCAGGCTCTGGTGCGGGTAGCGGCCGCGGGCGACCAAATCGCCGACCGTGATGCCCTCCGGGGTGAGCGGCGACTGCGGCAGCAGCCCGAGCCGCCGCGCGAGCCGCTTCGGCGGCAGCGCCGCGATCGGCCCGCCGTCCAGGTAGACGGTCCCCTCCCGGGGGCGCAGCAGCCGGGCCAGGGCGCGCAGCAGCGTCGACTTGCCGCACGCGTTCGGCCCGACGATGACGGTGAACGACCCGTCCGGGATCTCCACGCCGAGCCCCTCGGCGACGACGCGCTTCTCATAGGCGAGGGTCAGGTCCTCCGCGCGCAACCGGTTCGCCCGCTCGTGAGTCACATCGTCCCCTTCCGTCCGGTGGTGGACAGCAGCCAGGCCAGGTACACGCCGCCGAGGACGCCGGTGACGACGCCCACCGGCACCGCGACCGGCAGATGGAGCGAGATCAGGTCGCCGCAGGCGAGCAGCGCGGCGCCGGTCAGCGCGGCGGGCAGCAGCTGCGCGCCGGGGCGGCGGGTCAGCCGGCGGGCGAGCTGCGGCGCGGCCAGCGCGACGAACGGGACGGGCCCGGCCGCCGCGGTCGCCGCCGCGACGAGGCCCACCCCGGCGACCGTGAGCAGCGCCCGCGTCCGCTGGACGGGGACGCCGAGCGCCCGCGCGGCGTCGTCGCCGAGCTCGCCCATGCCGAGCGGCCGGGCGAGCAGCAGCGCCGCCGGCACGAGCACGGCCAGCGCGATCGCGAGCGGGACGGCCTGGTCCCAGTCGCGCCCGTTCAGGCTGCCGGTCAGCCAGAACGCGGCCTCGTAGGCCTCACGCAGCTCGGCGCGGGTGATGAGGTAGGAGTTGAGCGCCTCCAGCATCGCCGCCGCCGCGACGCCGATCAGCACCAGCCGGACGCCGTGCACGCCGCCGCCCGGCCGGTAGGCGACCAGGTAGACGGCGAGGGCGGTGAGCACCGCGCCCGCGACCGAGGACGCCGTGACGGCGAGCGCGCCGCCGCCGAACACCAGGATCTGCAGCAGCGCGCCCGTCGCCGAGCCGGTGGTGAAGCCGATCAGGTCGGGGCTGCCGAGCGGGTTGCGGGAGATGCTCTGGAAGATCGCGCCGCTGAGCCCGAGCGCGAGCCCGGCGAGCAGCCCGGTCACGGCGCGCGGCAGCCGCAGCGTCTGGACGATGAACTCGGTGGCGCGGTCGCCCTGCCCGAGGACGGCGCGCAGCACGTCCGGCGGGGAGATCGGGAACTCCCCCGAGCCGACGACGAGCACCGCGGCGGAGGCGGCGACCGCCGCGAGCGCCCCGCACACCAGCGCCGCCCGCGGCTCCCACCGCAGCGAGGCGCCGCCCGCCCGCAGCACCCTCATAGGTCGCGCGTCCTTCCCCGCCGGACCATCACGGCGAACAGCGGCGCTCCGAGGAACGCGGTGACGATGCCGGTCTCCAGCTCGCCGGGCGTGACGACGCGGCCGATGATGTCCGCGCCGAGCAGCAGGACGGGCGCGAGGAGCAGCGAGTACGGCAGGACGAGCCGCTGGTCGGGCCCGGCGGCGGTCCGGACGATGAACGGGACGGCGAGCCCGAGGAACCAGATCGGCCCGGCCGCCGCCGTCGCCGATCCGCACAGCAGCACCACGGCGAGCGCGCCGAGCGCCCGCGTCCGGCCGGGGCGGGAGCCGAGGGCGCGGCCCGCGTCGTCGCCCATGGCGAGCGCGTTCAGCGGGCGGGCGAGCGCCAGCGCCAGGACCGTTCCCGCCAGGACGAACGGGAGGACGCGGTAGAACACCGACATCTCCCGGCCGCCGAGCGAGCCGACCTGCCAGAACCGGAAGCCGTTGAAGTCGCCGGGGGCGAGCAGCATGACGCCGGCCGTCATCGCACTGAACACGGCGTTGACGGCGGCGCCGGCCAGGACCAGCCGCGCCGGTGACGCGCCGCCCCGGCCGCGCGCGCCGATCATGTAGACGAGGGCGGCGGCGCCCGCCGCGCCCGCGAACGCCGCCCAGACGTAGACGAGCGCGTCGTCCGCGCGGGTCGCGCCGATGACCAGGACGACCGCGAGGGCCGCGCCGCCGTTCACGCCGAGCAGCCCCGGCTCGGCGAGCGGGTTGCGGGTGAGGGCCTGCATCACCGCCCCGGCCAGGCCGAGCGCCATGCCGACGACTATGCCGAGCAGGGTGCGCGGGAGCCGCAGTTCGTGGACGATCAGCTCCGCCCGGGAGGCGTCGTCGGGGGAGAACACGCCGGGCAGCACCCGCCCGAACGGCACGTCCCCGGCACCGATCGCGAGGCTCGCGACGACCGTCGCCAGCAGCACGGCCGCGAGGACGGGGAGCCAGTGCCTGCGCGGGGCCCGTCCCCCTTTCACCGGGGGGTGCGGCGGAGCGGTTCGCGCGGGCGACAACACAAGGTGAGGCTAGCCTAAGCTAACTTCCCCTTCAAGGTCACCCTCCTCGTGCGCCCTTCACCAATACACGCGTATGGTATACATTCATATTGGAGATTGAACGCTTGTATTGGAGTCATGCATGGCGGCGGAGAGGGACCCCGCGGCGGAGGATCTGACGGCCCGCGCCCGCATCCGGGACGCGGCGCTGCTGCAGTTCGCCGAGCGCGGCACGAAGGGCGCGACGTTCCGCGGGATCGCCGAGGCGGCCGGGGTCTCGGTGGGCCTCGTCCAGCACCACTTCGGCTCGAAGGACGAGCTGCGCGAGGCGTGCGACGCGTACGCGCTCGACACCGTCCGCCGGGTCAGCGCCGCGAGCGGCGGCACCGGCGACCCCGGCTTCCAGGCCTGGGCGGAGCGGCTGAGCATGCCGATCCGCCGCTACCTCGCCCGCGCGCTCGTCGACGGCTCCGCCGCCGCGGCCCGGCTGTTCGACGACCTGGTCGGCACGACCGAGCGGTACCTCACCGACCCGCCGCCCGGGTTCAACGCCCCCGACACCCGCGACCCGCACGCCTTCAGCGCCGCGATCGTCGCGATGACCGTCGGCATCGAGGTGCTGCACGAGCACCTGTCGCGGGTGCTCGGCGCCGACACCTTCACCACCGAGGGCTCGCTGCGGCTGCGGCGCGCCGTCCTGGAGGTGTTCGCCGGCCGGATGCTCAGCCCGGAGATCGCCGAACAGGGACACGCGGCCCTGGACGCCTACGAGGCCGCACTCACCAAGGAGCGGAACGATGGATGACGTCGTCGAGGCCGAGGGCCTGGTCAAGACGTTCGGCCGGACGCGCGCACTGGACGGGCTCGGCCTGTCCGTCCGGCCCGGCGAGGTGCACGGCTTCCTCGGCCCGAACGGCGCCGGGAAGTCCACCGCGATCCGCGTGCTGCTGGGGCTGATGCGCGCGGACGCGGGCACCGCCCGGCTGCTCGGCGGAGACCCCTGGCTCGACGCCACGGCCCTGCACCGCCGCCTCGCCTACGTGCCGGGGGACGTGACGCTGTGGCCGAACCTGTCCGGCGGCGAGGTCATCGACCTGCTCGGGCGGCTGCGCGGCGGCCTCGACGAGCGGCGCCGCACCGAGCTGCTCGGCCGGTTCGAGCTCGACCCGCGGAAGAGGGGCCGCGCCTACTCCAAGGGCAACCGCCAGAAGGTCGCCCTCGTCGCGGCGTTCGCGTCCGACGCGGAGCTGCTGATCCTGGACGAGCCCACGTCCGGCCTCGACCCCCTCATGGAGGAGGTCTTCCAGGAGTGCGTGCGGGAGGAGCGGCGCGCCGGCCGGACGGTGCTCCTGTCGAGCCACATCCTCGACGAGGTCGAGGCCCTCTGCGACCGCGTCACGATCATCCGCAGGGGCGCGACGGTCGAGACCGGCACGCTCGCCGACCTGCGGCACCTGACCCGCACGTCCGTCCACGCCGAACTCGCCGGGCCGCCGGACGGGATCCCGCTGCCCGGCGCGCACGACGTCCGCATCGACGGCACCTCCATCACGTTCGAGGTCGACACCCCGCAGCTGGACTCCGCGCTCCAGCAGCTCACCCGGATCGGCGTCCGCGCCCTGACGAGCCGCCCGCCCACCCTCGAAGAGCTCTTCCTGCGCCACTACGCGGACGACCTCGCCGGGGAGGCGGCCTCATGACCGCCACCACCCTGCGCCCGCCGGCCCGCGCCGCCCACCGCGACGGCGGCCTGACCGGCGCGGGCCCGCTGCTGAGGCTGTGGCTGCGCCGCGACCGGATCATGATGCCGGCCTGGATCTACGGACTCACCGCCTACGTGTCCAGCAACGCCTACAGCTTCGGGCGCGAGTACGACACGCCGGAGGCCCTCGCGAGCTTCACCCGCGGCATCAACGACAACCCGTCCACGCGGGCGCTCTACGGGCCCGTCCTGAACGGCGGCACGGCCGACGGGCTCACGGTGTGGCGCATCGGCGCGACCGGTGCCGCGTTCACCGCCGTCATGTGCGTGCTGCTGGTCGTCCGGCACACGCGCGCCGAGGAGGAGGCCGGGCGGCTGGAGCTGGTCGGCGCCGCCGCCGTCGGCCGCCGCGCACCGCTGACCGCGGCGCTCCTGACGGCCGTGACGGCGGCCGCCGCCCTGGCGGCCGTGGTCACCGGCGTGCTGGTCCTCTTCGGGCTGCCCGCCGCCGGGTCGGCCGCGCTCGGCCTGTCCTGGTTCGGCAGCGGGCTGGTGTTCGCCGGTGTCGCGGCGGTCGCGGCGCAGCTGGCCGAGACCTCCCGGGCGGCGAACGGCCTCGCGTTCACCGTCCTCGCGGCGGCGTACCTGGTCCGGGCCGCGGCGGACGCCGCACCGGCGCACTGGCTGTCGTGGCTGTCGCCGATCGGCTGGGCGCAGCACGTGCGCCCGTGCGCGGGCGAGCAGTGGGCCGTGCTCCTCCTCCCGCTCGCCGCGTCCCTGCTCCTGGTCGCCGCCGCCTACGCGCTGACCGGGCGCCGCGACCTCGGCGCCGGGATCCTGGCGCCCTCCCCCGGCCCGGCCACCGCCGCGCCGTCCCTGCGCGGCCCGCTCGCCCTGTCCCGGCGGCTGCAGCGCGGCACCCTCCTCGGCTGGTCCGCCGGGTTCCTGGTGTACGGGCTCGTGGTCGGCGGCATCGCGGCCGGGGCGGGCGACCTGGCCGGCGACAACGCCGCGATCGCGGACGACATCCGCCGCCTGGGCGGCCAGCGGAACATCACCGACGCGCTCCTCGCCACGGCCATGGGCATCATGGCCCTGTTCGCCGCCGCCTACGCGGTGCAGAGCGTCCAGCGGCTCCGCGCCGAGGAGAGCGGCGGGCGGCTCGAACCCGTCCTCGCCACCGCCGTCGGCCGCGTCCGCTGGGCCCTGTCCGGCCTCGCGGTCACGGTCGCCGGCACGGTCGTCCTGCTCGCGCTCGCCGGTGCCGCCGTCGGCCTCGTCCACGGCGCCCGCACGCACGACCTCGGCGGGCAGCTCCCCCGCCAGCTCGGCGCTGCCCTCGCGCAGCTGCCCTCCGTCTGGGTCATCGCCGCCGCGGCGTTCCTGCTCTTCGCCGCGCTCCCCCGCGCCGCGTCCGCCGGCTGGGCCGTCCTCACGGTCTGCCTGCTGCTGGGCCAGGTGGGCCCGCTCCTCGACCTGCCGCAGGCCGTCCTGGACGTCTCGCCCTTCACCCACACCCCGAAGCTCCCCGGCGGCGAGTTCTCCGTACTGCCCCTCGCCGCCCTCACCGCCGCGGCGGCCGCCCTGGCGGCGGCCGGCCTGACGGCTTTCCGCCGCCGCGACATCGGATAATGTCCGAACGATGTCTGATTTATATAAGAAAGGGGGGCTTAATTCCGGCCGTCGATGGCCGCAGCCGGTCATTCGGCCGCCGATGAATCCGAGGACGCCGTCCACGAAAACCGCGCGGTGCAAAAATTGCCGGATTCTTCGTCCGGCCACCGGCGATTTTCTGGGAGTCCGCTGTGGAACGCCCCCTGGGCAGCAATTACATCCTTGAAGAGGTCCTCGGGCGCGGCGCCACCGGGGAGGTGTGGCGGGGACGCACCCGTGAAGGGGAGCAGCTGGCGTTCAAGGTCCTGCACGACACCCTCGCCCGCGACCGCGCCACCGTGAACCGCTTCCTTCAGGAAGGGGCGATCCTCACCGATGTCGTGCACCCGCACCTGGTGCGGGTCCACGACTTCGTCGCGGAGGGCGACACCCTCGCCATCGTGATGGACCTGGTCACCGGCTCGGACCTGCGCAGGCCGCTGGCCGAGCACGGGGCGATGCGCCCCGGCGACGCGTGCTCGATCGCCGCCGAGACGGCGTCCGCGCTGGCCGCGATCCACGACGCGGGCGTCGTCCACCGCGACATCAAGCCCGAGAACGTGCTGCTCGACGACCGCCGCACGCCCCCTGCCGTCCGGCTGACCGACTTCGGCATCGCGCGCATCGCCGAGCAGACCGGCAGCAAGTCGACCATGCTCGTCGGCACCGCGCCCTACATCGCCCCGGAACTCGCCGACGGGCAGCCGCCGGCACCGGCCAGCGACCTGTACGCCCTCGGCATCATGCTCTACGAGATGTGCTGCGGCGTGACGCCGTTCGCCGACAAGTCGACGCTGGTCATGCTGAAGCGGCACGGCGGCAGCATGCCGGGCCGCCCGGACGGCGTCCCGGACCCGCTGTGGGGCCTGATCGAGGCGCTGCTCGCCAAGGACCCGGCCGCCCGGCCGGGGCCGGCCGGGCGGGTCGCGATCCTGCTGGAGGCGCTGGCCCGCGACCTGCACAACCTGCCCGCCGCCGCGAGCCTGACCGAGCCGCCCGAACCCGTCCCCGTCGTCCACGAGGCGGCGACCGAGATGTCAATCCGCAACCCGCACCGGGACGGCGGCGGCGCGGAACCCGGTCCGAAGCACAGGCGGCGGGGCCTCGCGGTCATGGCCGCGGCCGGCGGCCTCGCCGCGGTCTGCGCGATGGGCGCGGGCGGATACGTCGCGATGCGCCCCACCGGCGCGGAGCAGAAGATCGCGAGCACGCCGTCGCCGGCGGCGAGCGGGGAGTTCTCCCCGGCGCCCAGCCCGGGGGCGAGCAGCGCGCGGCCCTCCTACGGCCCGAACCAGGTCCCCGACCTCACCGGCCTCCCCGAGGCGCAGGCGCGGGCGCTCCTCCCGGCGTCGGTGAGCGTGCAGATCCGGCGGGAGCCCGCGCCGTCCGGCTCCCCCGACGGCGTGGTCCTCTCCCAGGACCCCGCGCCGGGAGCCGACCTGCCCGTCACCCTGGCGCTCACCATCTCCTCCAAACAGGCCATCCAGTACCTCGCCGACATGGAGCCCAGCGGGTTCGCCGACGGCACCTACGACAACAGCGTCAAGACCGGCACGGACGCCACGAACTACCGGCTGTCCGGCCACGCCCAGCTGCACGCCGTCGGCGTCGAGGGTTCGCCGTGCGGCAACGAGGCCGGCGGGGTCGAGTACGACCTCGGCCAGCACTACACCCGCCTGCTGGGGCTGGCCGGCGTCGACGACGACTCCCCCGTCGCCAAGACGCAGGTGACCGTCGAGTTCTACGGCGACGCCCGCAAGCTCAAGTCGATCACCACGACGCTCGGCAAGGCCAAGGACCTGGACGTCGACGTGCGCGGCGTCCTGCGGTTCGGCATCCGCTGGACGTTCAGCGGCGGCGACGCCTCGCGGTGCGCCGGCGGGACGCTCGTGCTCGGCGACGCCCAGCTGGTCTCCGCCGCCGGCTTCGTGCCGCCGTCCACCGAGTCGCCGGCCGCGTTCCCGAGCGAGTGAGCGCGCCGCCCGGCCCGCCCGGCCGGCTCACCGTGACCGCCGCCGGCCGGGCCCGCGAGTTCGGGCCCGGCGACCGGGTGCTGGTCGGCCGCGCCGCCGGGTGCGACGTGGTCCTCGCCGACACCCGCGTGTCCCGGCGGCACCTGGAGCTCGCGTTCGACGACGGCTGGGTGGTCCGCGACCTCGACACCGCGAACGGCACCTGGCACGAGGAGGCGCCGCTCACCGCGCGTCCCGTCGGCGCCGGGCTCGCCGTGCGGCTCGGCGACCCGCTGGAGGGACCCGTCGTCGAACTGGTCGCCGTCCCCGCCGCGCCCGGCGCCGACCGCACCGCCGACCTCGGCGGCGCGGCCCGCGAGCCGGTGCCGCTCGGCCGGCGGCTGACGATCGGCCGGGGCCGGGCCAACACCCTCGTCCTGGACGACCCGCTCGTCTCCCGGGAGCACGCGCGGATCGTGCTCGGCCCCCGCGGGCACGTCGTCCAGGACCTCGGCAGCGCCAACCTGACGTTCGTCAACGGCGACTGCGCGACCCGTGCCCCCCTCCGGGACGGGGACGTGCTGACCTGCGGCCGGACCCGGCTGGTCCGGGTCGCCGACCGGCTGCACTTCCTGCCCGCGACCGCCGACACGGGCCTGGACGCCGCCGGCCTCACCGTGCTCCCGGCGGCGCGGGACGAGGCGCTCGCGCCCGCGATCACGCTCCGGCTGACCGGCGCGTCGCTGCTGGGCGTCGTCGGGCCGTCCGGGTGCGGCAAGTCGACGCTGCTGCGGCTGCTCGCGGGGCGGCTGCGGCCGCCGGCGGGCCGCGTCCGCTACGAGAGCCAGGACGTGCACGCCAACGCCGAGGTCCGCACCCGGATCGGTTTCGTCCAGCACGAGCCCACCGGCCATCCGCGGCTCACCGTGCGGCAGGCGCTGACCTTCACCGCGGAGCTGCGCAGGCCCCGCGACATCGGCCCCGAGGCGCGGGCGGCGGCCGTGCGCGGCGTCCTCGCCGAGACCGGGCTCGGCGGCGACGCCGGGCGGCGGGTCGCGGCGCTCGACGAGGACCGGCGCCGGCGGCTCGGCATCGCCTGCGAGCTGATCACCGACCCGTCGCTGCTGCTGGTGGACGAGCCGCTCGCCGGTCTGGACCCCGGCCGGGCCCGCGAGATGATGCGGCTGCTGCGGCGGCTCGCCGACGCCGGGCGGCAGGTCGTGGTGGCCACCCGGGAACCGTCGGAGCTCGGCCTCTGCGACGCGGTGCTCGTGCTCGCCCCCGGAGCGCAGGAGGCGTACCACGGGCCGCCGGACGGCCTGCGCCGCCGGTTCGTCTCGACGGCCTGGGCCGACGTCTTCGACGATCTGGCGAAGGTCGCCGCCGCCCGCTCCGGCCTGCTCGGCGACCGCCGCCGGGAGCCGCCCGCGCCGCCGGTCACGGCCGCCGCACCGGTGGTGCGCGACCCGGCGGTCCGCCGCCGGGTGCGGCGCGAGGCGGGGGTCCTGGCGCGGCGCAGGCTCCGGCTCATGGCCGCCGACCCGGCCGGCACGGCGCTGCTCGCGCTCGTGCCCCCGCTGCTCGCGCTCCTCGCGGCCGGTGTCGCGGACGGCTCCGGGCTGGCCGGGCCCGGCGGCGTCCGCCGGGTGCTCCTCGTGCTCGTGCTCGGTGTCGCGGCGGCCGCCGCGCTGCCCGCCGCGCGGGATGTGGCGGCGGAGCGGCACGCCTACCGGCACGAGCGGGCCGCCGGGCTGCTGCCCGAGGCGTACCTGCTGGCCAAGGCCGCGGTCTTCGGCGGGGTGGCGGCGGCGCAGGCGGTGCTGGCCGTCCTGCTGCTGCGGGCCGTGCTACCCGGCCCCCGCGACGCCGTGCTGCTCGGCCTGCCGACGCTGGAGATCGCCGCCGCCCTCGCCGCCACCGCGCTCGTGTGCACGCTGGCCGGGACGGCGGTCGCGGCGTACCTCCCGGACGGGGCGCTGCCCGCGGTCGCGGCGGTGACGGTGCTCCAGCTGCCGCTGTGCGGCGGGCTCTTCCCGCTGACCGGGCGGCCGCTGCTCGCGGGGACCTCCGTGCTGCTGCCCGCCCGGTGGGGCTTCGCCGCGCTCGCCGCCACCGTCGGCCTCGGCGAGGGCGAGGCGGCGCCCGACCTGCTGTGGCGGCACGGACCGGGCACCTGGACGCTGTGCCTGCTGGCCCTCGCCGCCCAGGGGTCCGTGGCGGCGTCCCTCACGCTGCGCAGGCTCCGGCGCTGACCGGGCCGGGCGCCGCGGCGGCGCCCGGCCCGGCGGTCACCGGTTCCCGCCGGGGCGGTCGACGTGCACCACCACGCCCGCCCGGGGCACCGCGCTCAGCGCGGCCACGATCCAGTAGCCGTGCCCGGCGGGGAAGGGGGCGCCGTCCGCGCCCAGGGCCATGGCGACGGCCGCCGCGATGAGGCCCAGCCGCGTGACGAGGTCGATCACCACGACCGTCGCCGCGCCCCGCACCCGGCTGACCCGAACTCCTCGGAACATCGTCTCCTCCTGCGGTTCGCGCTTCCTTGAACGCTTTCCAGCATCGGGAATCGGGCCTTTCACGTCCGCTCCCCGATCGGGGAGCGGCGCCCGCCGGCGGCATTGCGCTATTCCAGGCAGGTGGCCCACTGGTTGGCCTGGACGTCCTTCCAGTAGTCGTTCGCGAAGAGTGCGAGGTGGCGCTCGCCGAGAATGTCGTAATGGACGAGGGCGGCGGCGATCGCCGTGTTCCCGACCGTCCCCTCATCGGGCAGCAGGGCACGTGCCACAAGTTTCTTGCGGAGGGCCTTCAAATGGTCATGCACTTTTCCGTTGAGGCGTTTCCGCAGTTCCTCGTCGCCGCGGGTCCGGTCGGCGAGGTAGGTCCGGCCCACCGATTCCAGCGCCAGCGGGCCGATCTCCGGTCCGGACGGGAGCGGGTCCACCCTGGCGGCGTTCCGCAGCCACGGCGCGCACAACTGCAGGGCCACCATGAACTCGCGGGTCTCGGGGTTCATGGTGATGCCGGCGACGGTGCTCGACCTGCGTCCACTGGCCTGCGGGAGCACGGGCTCGGCGGCCGGCCCCGCGCCGGGCAGGCGGACGTGGACGGCGCGGTACTCCTGGAGCATCAGCGCCGACCCGACCAGTGCGCTGCCCGCCGAGAGCACGCACGCCTCGGCGGGGTCGTCCGGCAGCCGGGGCCGCAGCCGCACCGGTTCGCGCAGGGACGGGGCCGGCCCGTCCAGGCCGAGGTCCCCGCTCCGCACGATCAGCGCGTGCTTGCGGCTCAGGTTGACGATGCGGACGCCGCCCGCGTCCACCGTGATCTCGCCGACCTTCCGCGACAGCCAGCGGTCGTCGGGGCCGAGCGGCAGGTCCACCTCCGGACCGCCCCGGCCGAAGGTCAGCCGGCCGCCCGGCCGCAGCAGCCGCGGCGGCCCCAGCGGGCCGCTGACGACGACGGCGCCGTCCTCCTCGCCCTCCATGTCCGGGCCGTCGCCGGCCTTCCCGTCGCGCATCGCACCCCCACGAATCGTCCGGTGTCGCACGCAGCAGCATCCCGTCTCCGGAGTGCTCGTGCGGCCGTCCCCGGACGATCCGCCCGGCCGATCCCGGCCGCCGCCGCTAGGAAGCGGGGTGGTCGGGGTGGGCGAGGAGCCAGGCCCAGATCTCCAGCGGGTCCTCGGCGGTGCGGTGGGCGCCGCAGTGGCAGATGCCGGTGAGGGTGTCGGAGCCCGGCGACCATTCGACCCGCAGGCGGCCCGTGCTCATCGGGCCGTCTGCCGCTGCAGGATGCGGCGGGCGGCGAGGCCGCCGGTGTCGATGTTGATGGACAGCTCCTGGTAGCCCTCCGGCTCGGACGCGATGACCTTCTCCAGGATGTCCAGGGCCTTGACATCCTGGAGGACGACCGTGCGGTTGCTCTCGGCGAGGAACGTCGAGACCTTCTCGTCGCCCAGGGCGAAGTCGCGGGCGACGAGCCAGAAGTCGTGGGTGCTCGTCTCCGTCTCGGGGGTGATGGCGTAGCCGATCTCGACGTGGAACGCCTGCGAGTCGTCGCCGTCCGGGCCGGGCTCCACACCGGTGGGGGCGATGCGGCTGTGCAGGAGGTAGAGGCACGGCGGGTAGTACTCGATGTCCTGCCAGCGGTCGATGCGGCCCTCGATGCCGGTCGACTCCGAGTAGAAGGACGGGCACGCCACGTCCTTCATGCGGCGGCTCACGTAGACGATGCCCGCCTCCTCGTCGACCTCCGTGTTGATCGGGGTCTGCGCCACCTCCGGCGTGCCGATGTAGCCGGCGTGCAGGTACGTCTCGTGGGACAGGTCGAGGAGGTTGTCGACCAGCAGGTCGTAGCGGGCCGCGAGGGGCTCCATGCCGCGGACGGTCGTGTACTCGGGCGAGTCGAACCAGGTCGCGCGGGGGATCGCGGTGGCGTCGCCCTGACCGTCGCCGATCCACACCCAGATGAACGAGTCCTGCTCGACGACCTGGTAGGCGGGGACGCGGGCGGTGCGCGGGATGCGGGTCTGCCCGGGGACGGCGACGCAGACGCCGTCGGGGGCGTAGGTGAAGCCGTGGTAGCCGCAGACGATCCGGTCGCCGTCCCGGTTGCTCTCCGAGAGCGGGAAGCGGCGGTGCACGCAGCGGTCGGCGAGGGCGACGGCCTCTCCGGCCTGTGTCCGGTACATGACGAGGGGCTCGCCGCAGATCGTCCGGGCGAACAGTCCGTCGCCGATCTCCTGGCTGTAGGCGGCCACGTACCACTGGTTGCGTGCGAAGACCATGGGGGCGTTCCTCCGGGATCGATGGGGTCACGACGACCATCGCGGGGGGACGGTGACGGGGGCCACACCGATTCCGTCCAACGGAAGAACCCGGTCAGCGGTTGTGCAGTGCCGTCTCCGGCGGGCGCAGCGCGCGGGGCGCGCCGAGGGCCCGGGAGATGCCGCGGGCGCTGGCGCGCACGACCGGGATCAGCGCCCGCGCGTCCCAGCCGTCGGACGGGACGACGATCGCGACGGCCGCGACGACCCGGTCGTCCGGGCCGTACACGGGGGCGCCGACCGACAGCGCGAACGTCTCGACCTGGCCGTCGCTGATGGCGACGCCGGTGCGCCGGACCTCAGCGAGGACGCGCCGCAGGTCCGGCCCCGTGGCGATGGTCCGGTCGGTGAAGCGGCGCAGCGGCCCGGCGATGGCGCGCTCCTGCAGCGCGGTGTCGGCGTGCGCGAGCATCGCCAGGCCGACGCCGGTCGCGTGGGCGGGCCACCGGCCGCCGACGCGGGACAGGACGTGCACGGCGTCGCGGGCGGAGATCCGCTCGATGTAGACGACGTCGAGGCCGTCCAGGACGGCGAGGTGGACGTTCTCGTGCGTCGCCTCGTACAGGTCCTCCAGGAAGGGCATCGCGGCGGCGCGCAGGGCGGGGCCGCGCGGCGCGAGCGCGGCGACCTCGAACAGCCGCAGCCCGATCCGGTACAGGCCGTCGGCGTCGCGTTCGAGCGCGCCCCAGGCGGCCAGTTCGCCGGCGAGCCGGTGCGCGGTGGACAGCGGCAGGCCCGCGCGGCGGCTGATCTGCGTGATGGTGAGCGCGGCGCGCTCGGCGGAGAACGCCTCCAGGATGTCCAGGACGCGGCTGGTGACCGTGGGCCGCGTCCCGGTGCCGCCGCCGGCGGCCCTGCCGGTGGCCGTCATGGGTCGCCGTACTCCTCCCGGAGCCGTGCCTTGAGGATCTTCCCGGCGGCGTTGCGGGGGATCTCCGCGGCGAGGGCGGCCGACTTGGGGATCTTGTAGCGGGCCAGTCTGCCGGACAGGGCGGCGAGCACCTTCGCCGGGTCCACGTCCGCCCCGGGACGGGCGACGAGGACGGCGCGGCCGACCTCGCCCCAGGTGCCGTCCGGGACGCCGAAGACCGCGCATTCGACGACGTCGGGGGCGGCGGCGAGGATCGCGTGCTCGACCTCGGCCGGGTACACGTTCTCGCCGCCGGAGACGATCATGTCCTTGATGCGGTCGACGACGAACGCGTAGCCGTCGCCGTCGAGGCGGGCGGCGTCGCCGCTGCGGAACCAGCCGTCGCTGAACGCGGCGGCGGTGTCGTCGGGCCGGCCCCAGTAGCCGCGCATGACGTGCGGGCCCTGGACGACGATCTCGCCGGTCTCGCCGGGCGCGACGTCCGCCATGCCGGGCCCGACGACGCGCACGTCGCTGAAGAAGTGCGGCACCCCGGCCGAGCCCGCCTTCGACACCGCGTGGCCCGCGTCGAGGAAGAGCGCGCCGGGCGCGGCCTCGGTCATGCCGTATCCCTGCAGGAACGTCAGCCCCCGCCGCTGGTAGGTCTCGATGAGGGACGGCGGCACCGGGGCGCCGCCGCAGGTGAGGATGCGCAGCGAGGACAGGTCGGCCCCGGCCCAGCCCGGCTCCCGGGCGACCCGCTCGAACATCGTCGGCACCCCGAACATGAACGTGATCCGCTGCTCCTCGATCATAGAGAGCGTCGCGGCCGGGTCGAACGCGGCGGTGAGCACGCACGTCCCGCCCTTGAGCAGCACCGGCAGCGTGAGCATGTTGAGGCCGGCGGTGTGGAACAGCGGCGCCGACACGAGCGCCACCTCGCCCGCGACCAGGTCGTGGTCGATGAGGACGTTGATCGCGTTCCAGGTGATGTTGCCGTGGGTGAGCGTCGCGCCCTTGGGGCGCCCGGTCGTCCCCGAGGTGTACATGATCATGCAGGGGTCGTCGAGCGCGACGGGGAGGTCGAGCGGGTCGTCGTCCTCGCCGGCCAGGAGTTGCTCGTAGGCGTCGAGCGCGATGTGCTCCCGCACGGGGGTGGCGCCGCGGATGCCGTCCACCAGTTCGGCGTGCAACGGCCCGTGGACCAGGACCGACGTGCCCGAGTCGGCGAGCTGGTAGGCGATCTCCGGCCCGGCGAGCCGCGTGTTGAGCGGGACGAAGACGCCGCCGAGCATGCCGGTCGCGAACAGCGTCTCCAGGAACGACGGATGGTTGGGGCCGAGGTAGGCGACCCGGTCGCCGGGCCCGATCCCGAGGCCGCGCAGCGCGCGGGCGAGGCGGGCGACCCGGCCGAGCAGCCCGGCGTAGGTGAGCGCCGCCCCCTCGTGGACGAGGGCGGCCGCCCGCGGTGTCTTGCGGGCGCGGCGCGCGGGCCACGACCCGAGTCCTTCGTTGCGCATGCGCGTCACTCCTCCGTCGGTTTCGAGGCCCTGCGGCGATCCCACCACGCGGTGGCGGACGGCACGAGGCCCTTCGGCAGGAACAGCACGACCACGATCAGCAGCACCCCGTAGATCGCGTAGGACAGGACGGTGGGCGCCGACGCCGGCATCCCCTCCCGGGTGCCGATGTCGTTCAGCAGCTGCAGGAGCAGCGTGATCGCGGTGGCCCCGGCGAGCGCGCCCCAGATCGTCCCGGCGCCTCCGACGACGACCATCACGACGTACTCGAACGACAGCAGGACGGGGAACGAGCCGGGCGCGACGTAGCCGATGTAGAAGGCGTAGATGCCGCCCGCGAGCCCCGCGAACCCGGCGGACAGGCTGAACACGGTCTGCTTGTAGACGGCGACCGGCACCCCGGACGACGCGGCGGCGACCTCGCTGGTCGCCAGCGCCCGCAGCCCGCGCCCGGGACGGGACGCGACGATGTGCCGGGTGATCAGCACGACCAGGCCGAGGGCGCCGAGGGCCAGGTAGGCGTAGGAGATCTCGCCGGCGAACTCGTACCCGGCGACCCGCAGCCGCGGGACGCCCTGCAGGCCGATGTCGCCGCCCGTCCAGTCCTGCCGCCCGACGAGGCTGAGCAGGATGAGCTGGATCGCGAGCGTCGCGAACGCGAGCTGGTGGCCGCGCAGCCGCAGCAGCGGGACGCCGACGAGCGCCGCGCAGGCTGCCGCGACGGCCGGCGCGAGCAGCAGGCCGAGCCAGGTCGGCACGCCGTGCGTCGCGGTGAGCGCCGCCGTGTAGCCGCCGATCATGGTGAAGGACGCCTGGCCGAGCGACACCTGCCCGGCGAACCCCATGAGCATCGACAGCCCGACCACGACGGTCGCCGACAGCAGGAGCAGCACGTACACCGACACCTGCGTCGCCGGCAGCAGCACCGGGACGAGCAGCGCGAGCACGGCGGCGGCCGTCGCGGCGAGCGCCCCCGGGGACGGCCGCCGCCGGACCGCGGGGGCGGCCGCCGGCGGGGTCTTGCGGACGGACACGCTCATCGGGCGGCCTCCTCCTGCAGCGCGGTCCTCCGCGAGGCCCGCACCATCATGATCGCCAGCATCAGCGCCAGCGCGACGACGGTCTGGTAGGACGCCTCGCCGTAGCCCGCGACCATCGCCTCCGCGATGCCCAGCGTCAGCGCGCCGGCGAGCGCGACGACCGGGCGGTTCAGTCCGCCGAGCACCGCCGCCGCGAACCCGTTGGTGATCAGCAGGACGTCGCTGTTGTAGGAGATCGGCTGCAGCGGGGTGAGCAGCACCCCGGCGAGGCCCCCGAGCATCCCGCCGAGCGCGAACGCGACCAGGCCCATCCGCACGGGGTCGATGCCCATGGTGCGCGCCGCGTACGGGTTGGACGCGCACGCGCTCAGCGCCTTGCCCGTGTAGGTGCGGCCGAAGAACAGCGCGAGCAGCGCGAACACGGCCGCCGCGACCCCGATGACGAGGAACGACTGCTTCTGCACGTGCGCGCCGAACAGGGTGACGGCGCCGCCCAGCCCGGCGTGCGAGCGCGGGCTGTCGCCCCAGATCATGATCTCCACCGCGTAGGCGAGGAACCCGACCCCGAGCGTGACGATCAGCGCCGACTGCGGGGACGTGCCGCGCTTGCCGGTGGCGGCGATCCCGACCGCGAGGCCGATCGCGCCCGCCACGGCGACGGCCGCCGCCTCGGCGGCGCCGTGCGGCAGCCCGGCCGACAGCAGGGACCCGGCCGCCATCCCGCCGACGACGGCGAACATGCCCTGCGCGAAGTTCACCACCCGGGTCACCCGGTGGATCGCGACGAGGCCGCTGGCCAGCAGCGCGAAGCCGCAGCCGACGGCGATCCCGGAGACGAGGTACTGCAGGAACGCGCTCATCTCTCCCCCTTCCCGCCGGCGCGTCCGCCGAGGTAGGCGTCGGCGACGTCCGGGCCCGCCGCGAGGTCGGCGGCGGTGCCCTCGGCGCGGATGCGGCCCGCCTCCAGGACGTAGCCGCGCCCGCACAGGTCCAGCGCCAGCCGCGCGTTCTGCTCGATGAGCAGGACGGCGAGGCCGCGCTCGGCGTTCAGCGCCCGCAGGTGCTCGGCGAGGTCGGCGGTGACGAGCGGGGCCAGGCCGAGCGACAGCTCGTCCACGACGATCACCTCGGGGTCGGCCATCAGCGCCCGCCCGAACGCGACCATCTGCTGCTGCCCGCCCGACAGCGACCCGGCCCGCCGCCCGCGCAGGTCCGCGAGCTGCGGCAGCACCTCGTACACGCGCGCGGTGTCGCGCGCCCCCTTCGCGCGACGGCGGCGCCAGGCGCCGAGGGCGAGGTTGTCCTCGACGGTCAGGTCGTCGAACATCTGCCGCCCCTCGGGGACGAGCCCGGCCCGCCCGCGCAGCTGCACCCGGCCCGCCGCCGGGCGCAGCACGCCGAGGACCGCGTTGACGAGCGAGGTCTTGCCCGCCCCGTTCGGGCCGATGAGCGCGACGAGCTCCCCGGCCCGCACGGTCAGTCCGACCCGGTCCAGCGCCGTCGCCGTCCCGTACCGGACGACGAGGTCCGCCACCTCGATGACCGGAGGGCTCATGCGGCCTCCTCCCCCAGGTAGGCGGCGATGACGGCGGGGTCGGCGCGGATCTCCCCGGGGGTGCCTTCGGCGATGAGGCGGCCGAGGTCCAGGACGGCGACCCGGTCGGCGAGGCGGGCGACGAACGCGACGTCGTGCTCGACGAGCATCATCGTCAGCCCCTCGGCGCGCAGGCTCTCGACCAGCTGCGCGAGGGCCTCCCGCTCGGCGGCGCGCAGCCCGGAAGCGGGCTCGTCCAGCAGCAGCAGCCGGGGACGCGCGCACAGGGCCCGCGCCACCTGCAGCGACCGCTGCTGGCCGAGCGGCAGGACGTCCGCCGAGCGGTGCGCCCAGTCGCGCAGCCCGACCCGGTCGAGCGCGGCCAGCGCGTCCGCGCGGATCGCGGCCTCCTCGCGGCGGTGCGCGGGCAGCCGCAGCGTCGCCGACAGGAACCCGTGCCGGGTGCGGGCGTGCGCGCCGACCATGACGTTCTCCAGCGCGGTCATCCCGTGGAAGAGCCGGGCGCCCTGGAAGACGATCGCGATGCCGAGCCGGGCGCGCGCGTGCGGCGGCAGCCGGTCGATCGGCCGCCCGCCGTAGGCGATCGTGCCGTGGTCGGCGGCGAGGTGGCCGCTGATCAGGTTGAACAGGGTGGACTTGCCCGCGCCGTTGGGGCCGATCACGGCGCGGGTCTCGCCCTCGGCGACCGTCATCGCGACGTCGCGGACGGCGTACACGCCGCCGAACGCGCGCCCGGCGCCGCCGATCTCCAGCAGGGCCGTCATCCGGCGGCCTTCGCGGTCTCGGCGAGCTGCTTCACCGACCACTCGGTGGGGACGAGCCTGCCGTCCTTCACCTGGTTCATGGAGATGTCGGTGGGCTTCAGGCCGGAGTGGTCGGTCTTGGAGTAGGTGTACTGGCCGCAGGGGGTGACGAGGGTGAGGTTCTCCAGCGCGTCCCGGATCTTCTCCCGGTCGGTGCCGGCCTTGTCGATCGCGGCGGCGAGCAGCTTGACGCCCGCGTAGCCGTCCATCGCGAACTGCGGCGGCTCGTAGCCGTACTTCTGCTCGAACGGCCCGGACATCTCCTGGACGGACTGCTTGAGCTTCCCGTCCGGCAGGTGGTCGGCGACGACGCCGATCGCGGACTGGACGTACACGCCCTCGGCCGCCTTCCCGACGGGGTCGATCCACAGCTTGCTGGCCTGCGCGCCGGTCATGAACAGCGGCAGCTTCAGCCCCGACGACGGGTACTGCTTGGCCAGCGTGACGCCGGGCGGGCCGCTCGCCCAGGCGACGAGGGCCTGCGCGCCCGAGTCGCGGACGTGGGTGAACAGCGGGCTGAAGTCGGACGCGGTCGTCTCGAACGTCTCCTCCTTGACGATCTGCACCCCGTTCTGCCCGGCGTACTTCCGCATGCCCGCGAAGCCGGCCTTGGCGTAGGCGCTCTTGGTGTCGTAGGCGACCGCGACCTTCGTGATCTGGTGCGCCTTGAAGTACGCCAGCATCGCCTCGGCGTAGGTGGAGGAGATCGCCGGGACCACGAACGTGTACTTGCGGATCGGGTTCACCTGCTCGTCCGCCGGGCTCAGCGAGATGTAGGGGATCCGCTCCCGCTCGGCGAGCGGCTCCACCGCGAGGCCGACGTTGGAGAACGTCGAGCCGATGATCGCGGTGACCTTCTCGGACTTGAGCTTGTTGAAGTGCAGCACGCCCTGGTCGGGGGCGGTCCGGTCGTCGAGGGTGATCAGTTTGATCTTGCGGCCGTCGATGCCGCCGGCGGTGTTGATCTGGTCGACGGCGAGCTCCACGGTCTTCTTCGCCTCGCCGCCGAGCGGCGCGTAGTTGCCGGTCAACGACTCGATGAAGCCGATCTTGAGGGTGGAGCCGCCGCCAGACCCGCCGGACGAGCCGCACGCGGCGGCGGCGAGAACAGTGGCGGCGAGAAGCGGGACGAGTTTGCGCACTGGGGACCTCCCGGGGTGGGCGTGCCCCGAAGTTAGGCGTATTCTTCACGGCAGTCAATGATTTGCCCAACATCAGCGCGACGGCGGTCCGGGCGGTCCCGGGCCCGTCGTTACGCTGGCGGGATGACGGGAGCCGAACGGGTGAGTGCACAGAGCGCGGCCGGGTCAGTGTCGTCCGACGAGCCGTCCCCGAGGCTCCGGCCGCAGTCGCTGATGCTGACCTATCTCGGCAACTACGTGCTCGGGCGCGACATCGCGGTCTTCTCGGGCAGCTTCATCGACACCTTCGCCAGGCTCGGCGTCGGCGAGCACGCCGTCCGGTCGACGCTGACCCGCATGGTCGGCCGGGGCCTGCTCGCGCGGCACCGCGAGGGCCGCCGCATGCACTTCGGGCTCACCCCGAGGTCGCGGGGCATCCTGCACGACGGCGAGGACCGCGTCTGGCGGCGCGGCGTGCTCAACACCGACTGGGACGGCAGCTGGACCGTGCTCGCGTTCTCCATGCCCGAGTCGTGGCAGCGCGTGCGGCACGACCTGCGCGCCCGGCTGACCTGGGCCGGGTTCGGGTCGCTCGGCAACGGCACGTGGATCGCGCCGTCCCGGGTGGACGTCCGCCCGATCGTCGCGGGCCTCAGCCTGAACGGGCACCTGAAGGTGTTCGCGGGCCCGGCCGAGGAGCCCACCGACGTCCCGCACATGCTCCGGGAGGCGTTCGACCTGGACGGGCTGGCCGGCGGCTACCGGGCGTTCCTGGACCGCTGGGACCGCCCAGCCCCGCTCCCGCACGCCCCCGACGACCTCGCCCGGTACCTGTGGATGACCACCGAGTGGCTGCAGCTCGTCCGCGCCGACCCCCGGCTGCCCGTCGAACACCTGCCCGCCGGTTGGCCCGCCGTCCGCGGCCAGCAGGTCCTGCTGGACCTGCGGGACCGCTACGAGGCCACCGCGCGGCGCCTCGCCGACGACGCGATCGAGTACGTCCGGACGGGCTGATCGCCGGGCGCGGCCGCATGACCGGCCCTTTCGCGGGTACGCCGGGTGCCCGGCGACGAACGGAAGGTGATCAGCATGTCTCTCGGAGCCGGCGACCCGGCGGAGCCCGCCGCCGACACGCTGGAGGTGCGCACCGAGGTCCGCGGCCCCTGCCTGCTCGTGGAGGCGGAGGGCGATCTCACCATCCTGACCGCGGACATCCTGCGCGAGCGCGTGCTGGACGACATGCGCGGCATGGCCGGCCCGCCGCTGGTCGCGCTGGACGCCGGCCGGGTCGGTTTCTGCGACTCCTCCGGCCTCAACGCGCTCATCATCATCTGGAAGGCCGCGCACCGGGCCGACGGCGAGTTCGTGCTGGCCGGCCTGGACCGGCGGTTCCGGACGATCATCGAGCGCAGCGGCCTGGACCGGCACCTGGTGGCCCACCCGACCGCCGCGCAGGCCCTCGACGCGCTGGCCCCGCGGTAGCGCGCCCGCCGGCGTCGGCATACGATGATACGGAATTCGTATTGTCGTCTCATGAGGGCGAGATCCCATGCCCCACCTCGACACCGTCCCCGCCGGCGGGCCGGCGGGCGCCATCCCCGGACCGTCCTCGCTCACCTGGCGGTACGCGGGAGACTGGCGCGGCGTGTTCACCGCCCGGTCCACCCTGCTGCTGCAGGTCGCCCACCCCGTCGTCGGCGCCGGCGTCGCCGACCACTCCGACTTCCTCACCGACCGCTGGGGGCGGCTGCTGCGCACCCTGGAGTCCACCTACGACTTCCTGGGCTACCGGGGCGAGGAGCGCGGCCGGACCGAGGCGGCCCGGCTCCGCGAGATCCACCGCGACATCAAGGGCGTGGACGCCGAGGGGCGCCGCTACCACGCGCTCAACCCCGAGGCGTACCTGTGGGTCCACGCGACCCTCTACCACGGCATGGTCCGGACCCAGCGGCTCTTCGGCCGCCCGCTGAGCCCGGTCAAGGAGGCCGCGCTCTTCGGCGAGTGGCGCGACCTCGCGCTCGCCCTCGGCATCACCGCCCGCCACCTCCCGGACGGCCCGGCCGCGTTCCGCGCCTACTTCGACGGCATGGTGCGGGACCGGCTCGAACGCAACGCGACCGTCGACCTGCTCATCCGCCTCGACCGCGAGACGCTGCCGCCGCCCCCGAGATGGCCGCTGCCGAAGACCGCCTGGACGGGCCTCGCCCTCCCGCCGAGCCGCGTGCTGCGCAAGACGGGCATCGCCACGCTCCCGCCCGTCCTGCGCGAGCGCTTCGGCCTGCGCTGGACGCCGGCCGACCAGCGGTGCTTCGACGCCCTCGCGCGCGGCGTCCGGCTCGCGGGCGCGGTGGCGCCGGAGCCGCTGCGCCTCTCCCCCGTCGCCGCCCGCGCTGTGCGCCGGTCGCGCGGCGGCTAGAGTCGGCCCCGACATGACGAGCGACGACGACCTCCTGCGCAGCCTGCTCACCGCCGGGCCGGACAGCGAGCCGCAGACCGACCGCATCCTGGACGCCGCCCTGCGGTCCTTCGAGACCTACGGGCCGCGCCGCACCACGATGGACGACGTCGCCCGCGAGTCCGGGCTCGGCCGCGCCACGATCTACCGCCGCTTCCCCACCAAGGGCGACCTCGTCACGGGCGTCCTGCTGCGCGAGGCGCGGCGCTTCTTCGCCGAGCTGGACGAGGCCGTCGCCGCGCTGCCCACCCTGGAGGAGCGGCTCGTCGAGGGGTTCGCCGTCGCGCTGCGGATCAGCCGCGAGCAGCGCCTGGTCAACCGCCTCCTGGTCGTCGAGCCGGAACTGATCCTGCCGCACTCCACGATCAAGGCCGGGCCGCTGCTGGCCGCCGCCCGCGGCTACATCGCCGGCCGGCTGCGCACCGCGCAGCGCCTCGGCGCCGCCCCCGCCGGCGTCGACCCCGAGGTCGTCGCGGAGATCCTCGTCCGCCTCACCCACTCCCTCGTCCTGACCCCCGAGGGCCACATCCCGCTGGACGACGAGGGCGCCCGGGCCTTCGCCCGCCGCTACCTGCTCCCCATCGTCGTCCGCCCCTCCCCCGCCCCCTAGCCGCGTCCGGCCACGGGGAGGGCGATGGTGAGGGTGGTGCCCCCGCCCGGCGGGCTCTCGATGGCCACCCGGCCGCGCAGGGCCCGCACGCGGTCGGTCAGGCCGGCCAGGCCGCCGCGCGGGGACGGGACCGCGCCGCCCGCGCCGTCGTCGCGGGCCTGCGCCACGATCTCGTCCGGGCCGGGGCGGACGGTCAGCTCGACCACCCCGGCCCGCGCGTGCTTGACGGCGTTGGCGAGGGCCTCGCAGAGCGCGAAGTAGAGGGTCGACTCGATCTCCGGCGGGAGGCGGCCGGCGGGCACGTCGAGCCGGACGGGCACCGCGGCGCGGGCCGCGACCAGTTCCAGGGCCGGGGCCAGGCCGGCCTCCGCGAGGATCGCCGGATGCACGCCGCGGGCCAGGTCGTCCAGCTCGGCGACGGCCTCGGCCAGTTCGCGGCGGCAGACCCGGGCCTGCTCGCGGGCCGCCGGGTCGGCGGCGGCCTCCTCCAGCCGGGCCAGCGTCCGCTCCAGCGCGCGCAGCCGGGCGCGGGCGCTGCGCTGCAGGTCCGCGGCGAGGCGCTCGCGCTCGGCGGCCTGGACGCGCACGAGGCGCTCCTGCGCGTCCCGGGCCCGTTCGAGGGTGGCCCGCGCGGCGGCCTGCAGGCGGACGGTCTCCAGCGCCCGGCCGCCGGCGGTCAGCGCCGCCTCGACGAGCGGCTCGTGATCGCGCAGCGCGGCGGCGACGTCGACGGTGGCGAGGGGCTCGCCGCCGGACGTGCGGACCTCGCGGCGCCGGCGGCCCGGCGGCGCGTCCGGCGAGGCCGCCGCGCGGCCGTCGGCGGCGACGTAGCCGCCGTCGGCCCACAGCCACAGGTCGAGGGCGGGGTCGCCGAGGACGCTGCGCAGGGCGTCGCGGACCTTCTCCACGGACACGGGGGCGGTGAGGCGGTGCATCCGCTCGGCCACGGTCAGCTCGGCCAGCCGGGCGCGCAGCGCGGTGAAGAGGAAGACGACCGGCAGCGTCGTGGCGCAGAAGCCCTGGATGAAGTAGACCCGCAGGACGTCGTCGAGGGCGACCGCCGTGCCGAGGAGCCTGCCCTGGACGGCCAGCGCGGTGCTCACGCCGACCGTCACGGCGGCCGCGACGGGGACGGTGAACGCGCGGTCCAGCCGCCCGGTCCGGGGCAGCCGCGCCAGCAGCAGGATCACCAGCGCGCCGGCGAGGACGACCATCGCGACCGTCACGGCGCGCTGGGCGCAGCGGAAGACCTCCTGGTCGGGATGGACGGACGGCCAGGCCACCGCGGCGTCGAACCCGTTCCAGCGGGGCCGCGACACCGCGCACAGCAGCGCCTGCCCGCCCACCATGATCACGACGGCGGCGGCCGTCCACAGCCGGGCGGCGGCGCCGTCCAGGCGGCCGCCCGGGTACAGCACGACGCCGACGCCGATCGCGACGAAGAACACCGACTGGGCGAACACCGACACGAGCGGCGCCGCGCCCGCGTTCCAGGCCCCCGCCCAGGTGACCGCCCAGGCCGCGGCGGCGAAGACGAAGGCCGCGCCCGTCCGCCGCCCGAGCCGGCCGGCCGCGAGCAGGCCGCCCGCGACCGCGAACCCGCCGCAGCACGCCAGGGTGACCGCGGCCTCGGCGGGATGCCCGCGCCAGTACGGCCAGCCGCACGCCAGCGCGGCCGTGGCGACCGCCGTGCCCGCGCCCAGGGCGCGGCGCACCCGCGCGCCCAGCCACAGCGGCCAGCGGGGGACGGCCCTCACCGCGCTCCTTCCGTGTCGTCCCGGGGAACCACCGCCGGGGAGTGGGGTTTTCCCGGATGCGCGGGGCACGCGGGACCGGGAGCATGGGAGCGTGCCGGACGAGGTGCCCTGGCACGGGGCGCCGGCACGGGCTCGCGGCGCGTGCCGGTGGCGTGCGGGGGCCACCACCGGAGCCACCCCACCCGGTTCCCGCGGCCAGTTTCCCGCACCCGGGCCGCAGAGCGGGAGGGCCCGTTACCCGATCGATGCGCGCGCCCGGCGCGGCGCCGCGCCGGCGGGGCCGGTGTCAGCGGGATTCGGCCGCCCGCAGCCAGGTGAGGACGGCCAGCACCCGCTTGTTGGTGTCCTGCGGCCCCGGCGGCCCGCCCGTCGAGGCGATCTTCAGCTTGGTGAAGATGGCCCGCACGTGGTCCTCGACCGTCCGGGCGGACAGGTGCAGCCGCCTGCCGATCCCGGCGTTCGAGTGGCCCTCGGCCATCAGCGACAGGACCTCCCGCTCGCGGCCGGACAGCCGGGACAGCTCCTGCTCGCGGTGCCGGGCCTCGACGAGCCTGCTCACCACGTCCGGGTCGATGACGACCTCGCCGCGCATCACCCGCTCCAGCGCCGAGCGCAGGTTGTCCACGTCCGTGACGTGGTCCTTCAGCAGGTACCCGACGCCGCGCGGCTGGTCGCGGAACAGCTCCATCGCCTGCGGGGTCTCGTTGAAGGCCGACAGGACGAGGACGCCGAGCCCCGGATGGCGCTCCAGCAGCCGGCGGGCCGCGACGACCCCCTCGTTGCTGTAGGTCGGCGGCATGTGCAGGTCGACGATCGCCACGTCGGGCGGGTCGCCGGCGACGCGGGCGAGCAGCTCCTCGCCGGAGCCCGCCGACGCCACGACCTCGATGCCGACCGTGGTGAGCAGGGTGACCAGCGCCTGCCGGAAGATCCCGCTGTCCTCCGCCACGGCTACTCGCATGGAAGGTCCATCCTCACCGTCGTCCCCTCGCCGGGGCCGCCGGCGACTTCCACCTCGCCGCGCAGCGCCCTGACCCGTCCGGACAGGCCGGCGAGGTCGGCGGCGGGGTCGCGGGGGCCGGTGCCGTCACAGGTCATCTCCGCGGCCAGCCGGCCGTCCTCATGGCCGACGCGGACGTGCACCCGGGTCGCGTGCGCGCGCTCGACAGCGTACGACAGAGTCTCGCAAAGCACCGAGTAAAGCGTGGACTCGACCTCGCGGGAGAACCGGCGCGGGGTGACGTCGAGCCGGACGCGGACGCCGACCCGCTCGGCGAGGACCTCCAGCGCCGGCCCGAGGCCGTCCTGGACGAGCAGCGCCGGCTGCACCTCGCGGGCGAGCGCGCGCAGCTCGGCGAGGGCCTCCATCAGCTCGGCGCGGCAGGTCCGGGCGTGCTCCTTCACCGCCGGGTCGCCGGTCACCGCCTCCAGCGTCCCGAGCATCGCGCCGAGCGCGAGCAGCCGCTGCTGCGCGCCGTCGTGCAGGTCGCGGGCGAGGCGTTCGCGTTCGGCGGTCTCGGCGCGCAGGAGGCGGCGGTAGGCGGCGCGGACCTGCTCCAGGCCCGCGTGCACGCTGGCCTGGAGCCGCGCGGTCTCCAGCGCGCGGCCGCCCGCGGCGAGCGCCGCCTCGACGAGGGACTCGTGGTCGCGCAGCGCGCCGCCCAGCTCCACGACGGCGAGCGGGTCCCCGGCGGCGCTGCGCACCCGGCGGCGCCACCGTCCGCCGGCCTCCTCCCCGTCCGTGCCGCCGTCCGGATCGAGGTCGACGGGACGCCCGGCGGTGTCGACGTAGGTGTCCTCCATCGGCGCCCAGAACCACAGCTCCAGCGTCGGGTCGTGCAGCACGTCGCGCAGCGCGTCCCGGACCCGTTCGACCGAGATCGGCGCGGTCAGGCGGAGCATCCGGCCGGCGACGGTCAGCTCGCTGACGCGGACCCGCAGCCCGGACGCCAGCAGGGTCAGCGGGACGAGCACGACCACCGCGCCCTGGATCGCGTAGGCGCGCAGGAGGTCGTCCAGCGGGACCGCCTCCGCCATGACCGACTTCTGGGTGAACGCGGCGGAGATGCCGACGAACCCGATGGCGAGGGTCACCGGGAGGGTGAGCAGCCGCCGCATCCGGCCCATCCGCGGCAGCCGCATCGTCAGCACGAGGGCGAGCGACAGGGCGACGGCGACGTACAGCGCGGCGGAGAGGGGCAGGACGATCCGGAAGACCGCCAGGTTCGCGAACGGCGACGGCCACCACACCGACTCGCCGCGGAACGCCGCCCACTCCGGCTCGGAGGTGAGCCAGATCGCGGTCGGGCAGCCCCACAGGACCGCGCACGCCGCGACCGTCCAGATCCGGTCGGCCCGGTACTCCAGCCGCCCGGCCGGGTACATCAGGACGCCCACGGCGAGCGCGAGGTAGAAGGTGGCCTGCGCGTACTGGGAGACGAGCGGCCAGACGGACGCGTCCCGGCTCGCGGCCCAGGTGACCGCCCAGCACAGCGACGCGGCCGTGAACAGCAGCCCGGTGCGGCGGGTCCGCGTCCCGGTCGCGAGCAGCACGCCCGCCACGGCGATCGCGGCGCAGCCGACCAGGGTGAGCGCGGCCGCGGCCGGGTGGTCCCGCCAGTACGGCCAGCCGGCGGGCAGCGCCAGCCCCGCGACCGCGGCCCCGGCGGCGAGGGCGCGCCGCGCCTCCGCGCCGAACCACGGTGGCGACCTGCGCCGCCGCGGTGCGGAAATCACCACGACCACCCTTTCCATGCTCGGACCTCGGGGGACGTCCTGCCTACCGGAAACCCACGGGGCGCCGGTCCGTGCTTTCCCGGACGCGGCGCCGGGCGGGCCGGGCCGGCGGGCGGGCGCACCGGAATTCTCCCCGACCCGCCGGGCGTCCTCCCAGCGGTGTTATCCGATCGATGCGCACGCCGTTCCGGCCTTTACGTCCCGATCTTGCCGGGCACGAGTCCCGCCCGCCCGGGACCATTCGGGACGCGCACCCCTTGACGCGGGACCGCCCCTCGCCGCGACCCTGGCCGGGACTCCTTTCAACACCCGATGAAAGGAATTCACATTCACCGGGTAAACCCGGTCGTTCATCCGGGTTCGCCTGGGTTGCCGGTCGTGGCGCACAATGCCAGGATCGTTTACCGCGGACAATGGGGGCCGCACCGAGAGGCATGGGGGGCGCGCAGGAAATGAACCATGAGACGGCCGTGCGCGGCGCGGGGCCGGGGGCCGGGCGGCCCGTGCTCGTCGGCGTGTCCGGGCCGGTGCTCCCGGCCGCCGGCCGGACGCTGGTCCGGCCGCGGTACCGGGCGATCCTGGCGGTGGACATCGAGGGGTCCACCACCCGCACCGACCCGGTCAAGGCGGAGCTCCGCCGCACGCTGTACCGGCTGCTGGAGGAGGCGTTCAACCGGGCCGGAATCGGGCGGCGGTACCGGGAGGAGTACGTCGACCGGGGCGACGGCGCGCTGGTGCTGGTGCACCCTTTCGACGAAGTCCCGAAAACGCTGCTGCTGCACCCGGTCACGCCGATCCTGTCCGCGCTGCTCACCGAATACAATTCGGCACTCGGCGAATACAATGCCGCGGAGGCGATCACCGCGGGCGGCGACCGGCGAATTCGCGTTCGCGTCGTCGTGCACGCGGGAGAGGTGCAGAGCGACGGCCACGGCAATTTCGGCGAGGCGCTCGACGTCGCCTTCCGGCTGCTGGACTCGGCGCAGGCCAAGAGCGCGCTGCGGCGCACCCGCGCGCCGCTGGTGCTGGTCGTGTCCGAGGACATCTACCACTCCATCGTCCGGCACGGGTACGAGGGGATCCGCGCCGACTCCTACGTCCCGCTCGTCCGGCTGGAGGTGACCGGCCGCAGCCACCAGGGCTGGCTGCACGACGCCGGCGCCGCCCGCGCGCCCGGCGGCGGCGCCGGCCCGCCCGCGTGGCGGCGCCGGCTGCGCGCGCTCGCGGTCAGCGGCGGCGGCCCACGCCCGCCAGCGTGAAGGTGCGCTCCGGGTGCGCGGCCCCGGGTCCGTCGGGCCGCCACTCGGAGGTGTAGGCGAGGCCCGGCTCCAGCAGGTCGAAGGCGGCGACGATGTCGCGGATCTCGGCGCGGCCGCGGCCCCAGAAGTGGTCGCCGGCCGTCTTGAAGACCCGGCCGACGTCGCCGCCGGACTCCGGTTCGGGCTCCTGGGTGATGTGCGTGAACACGAGGTGGCTGCCCGGCGCGAGCGCGTCGTGCAGGCGGCGCAGCGCGGCGGCGGCCCCGGCGGCGTCCTCGATGAAGTGCAGGACGCGGTCGAGGACGACCCCCACCGGACGCTCGAAGTCGATGAGCGCGCGGACCTCCGGGTCGTCGGCGACGGCCTCGGGGCGCCTCGGGTCGCAGCGGACGAAGGCGGCCCGCCGCGTCCGGGCGAGGAGCGCGCGGGCGTGCGCGAGCACGACCGGGTCGCCGTCGGCGAACACCACGGTCGCGTCGGGTGCGACCTCGGCGGCGACCTCGTGCACGTTCCCACGCGCCGGCAGCTTGCTGCCGATGTCGATGAACTGCCGCACGCCCTCGCGGGCGAGATACCGGACCGCGCGGCCGATGAAGGCGTGGTTCTCCAGCGCCGCCGCGCGCGCCTCCGGGATGACGGCGAGCAGCTGCTCGGCGACCTCCCGGTCCGCCGCGTAGTTGTCCTTGCCGCCGAGCAGGTAGTCGTAGATCCGGGCCGTGTTGGGCCGCACCAGATCCACGTCGGCGGGAGTCCACCTCTCATCGGCCATTCGCAAAACTCCGCTCATCCCCGGTCAAGTGATCGTCTCATGGAACGGGGAGTGCTCGCACCGGAACCGACCGTGTCCGAGGGGCCGACGGGGCGCCGGCGGGGCCGCCTCAATCCGGGAGCATCGGGGCGGACGTCCCCTGGTCGCGCCCGAGCAGCACGGCCCGGGTGATCGCGGCCGAGCCGAACCTGCCCCGGACGCCGTCCACCGCGCCGTCCACGGCCCTGCCCTGGTCGAACGGCAGCGCGAGCTGGACGGCCCGGTCGTCGTGCAGGTCGCCGAGCGAGATCCCGATCAGCGTCAGCCCCCGCTCCTCGATCAGCGGCAGCGCCGCGGCCAGCAGCCCCCTGGCCGCGGCCAGGATCACCGGGGTCTCGGCGGTCGCCTGGGCCAGCGTGCGCGAGCGGGTGGCGCGGGCGAAGTCGCCGAACCGCAGCCGGAGGGTGACCGCCCGGCAGAGCCGCCGCGCCGTGCGCAGCCGCCCGCCGAGCCGGTCGGCCAGGCCGACGAGCAGGGCGTCCAGTTCGGCGGCCGGGCGCGGCCGGCGCCCGAGCGCCCGCTGCGCCCCCATCGACCGGCGCCGCACGCCGGTGCGGACCGGGCGCGGGTCGCGGTTGCGCGCCAGCGCGTGCAGGTGGCGGCCGGGCCCCGGCCCGAGCAGCGCGACCAGCGCGGCCTCGGGCATGTCCGCCACGTCCCCGACCGTCGTCGCGCCGTACCGCGCCAGCTTCGCGGCGGTCGCCGGCCCCACGCCCCACAGCCGCCGCACCGGCAGCGGGCACAGGAACTCCCGCTCCCCGTCCGGCGGCACCACCAGCAGCCCGTCCGGCTTGGCGACGCCGCTCGCCACCTTGGCGAGGAACTTGGTGCGCGCGACCCCGACGGTGATCGGCAGGCCGGCCTCCTCGGCGATCTCCCGCCGCAGCCGGACGGCGATGTCCACGGGGTCGCGGCGCGACGCGTGCACGTCGAGGAACGCCTCGTCGATCGACAGCCCCTCCACGAGCGGCGTGGTCGCCCGGAAGACGGCGAACACCGCCCTGCTCGCCTCGCTGTAGGCGCTCATCCGCGGCGGGACGACGACCGCCGCCGGGCACAGCCGCCGCGCCCGCCCGCCGCTCATCGCCGTCCGGACCCCGTGGGCCCTGGCCTCGTAGCTGGCCGCCAGCACCACCCCGCCGCCGACGATCACCGGCCGCCCCCGCAGCGCGGGATCGTCCCGCTGCTCGACCGACGCGTAGAACGCGTCCAGGTCCGCATGCAGAATCGAAGCCCCACCAGACACGAACATATGTTCGCACGCCACCCCGCTCAGCTCAACGCCGGCGCCCCCCTCGATGTGATCTACGCCATATTCTTTGCCGCTAAGCGACCAGATAGTCCGTATTGCTCTGCCGCATGTTTTCCGACAAGCCCCCCTCTTCCTCATTTGTCGATCACCCGCCGCGACGCGGACCGTGGCGCACTGTCGGACGCCGAGCGTTCACTAGCTGACGGCTTCCAACTTCGCAAGCACCCGAAACAGGTCCGATGTCCCCTCCTTTCTTCATTTCCCTGGGCGCACTACTCGTCCTGATATGGACGTTCCACGACTTCGCCGTGCTCCGGCTCGCGCTGCGCGCGGCCCCGGGCAGCGTCGTGCGGCTCACCCTTTCGTCCCGGGTCAGCCTCCACTACCAGGCGGCCGACGGCCACGCGGAGCACGCTCCCGCCCACGACGGCCGCTCCCTCGATGACACCTCCGCCGGCGAACCCGCCGGCGCGGCCACCTTCGACCACTTTTTCCGGTCGACTTATCGCGATGTGCACAAGATCGTCGCCAGGAAATTCCGCGGAATGGCCCTGGACGTTGACGCCGCGCTCCAGCACGCCTACCTGGCCCTGTCCATGCGATGGTCGGACGATTCCACAGGCGGCTTCGACGGGCGGCGCCAATTCGTCATCAGGGCCGCGCAGAACAAGCTTCTCGACGAGATCCGCCAGACCGGGAGGACCGCGCATACGCACCGGGAGTACGCGAGCGACCCGACCTCGCCGTCCCTGCGGGACGACTCGCTCTCGGCGGCGATCCAGCGCAGGGTCCTGCGCGATGCCCAGCGGGCGACGCTCATGAGGCACTTGGAGGAGACGGCCGGCGAGACCGCGCGGCTGATCGTCTGGCTGCACTTCGCGACGGACAGTTCCACCGCCGAGATCGCCGAGTGGGCGGGGTGCAGCCGGCGGACGGTGAACCGGCACGTCCACGAGGCGTGCACGGCCCTCCAGGCCCGCTTCGAGTCCGACTACCCGGGGTTGAAGGCCCTCTTCCGGGCCGGGTTGCGGAAACGGCGCGGTTCCCGTGCATGCCAGGGGTCCGCGACAGACGAGGAGGCCGGCCAGTGATCGCGTTCCGCCGCCGTCGCCGCAGGGACGACGCGCTGACCCGGATGATGCGCGACGCGCACCGTCCGGAGGAGGTCGACGTCGAGGCAGCACTCACCGAGGTTCACCGCCGGATGGCGCTGCTCCGCATCCCGCCGCCCGCGGACCCGCCCGGCCGTCCCCGTCCCCTCCCGGTCAAGGCGGGCCGGGAGAAGCCCGGCGCGCCGGCGTCCCGGGCGACGCCGAGGCGCTGGGCGGCCTCGGCCCGGGCCGGCCTCGCCGGTCTCCACGACCAGGGCCTGGCGCGCACGGCGCTCGCGGGGTGGCCCGCGCGGGCATCGGCCGCCGCCGTCGTGGCGCTCACGATCGCGTTGCTGGTGGTGGCGGTCAACGCCTGGGGCGTGCCCGGTGAGCCGGGGCGTCCGGCACCCTCGTGGCGGGCGGGCGGGGCGCCCCATGACGGGACGGCCTCCGAAGAGGCCGGCGCGGGAGGCCGCCCGCACCGCTCCCCGAGTGCGGGGCCGAGGACGGCGTCCGAGAAGCTCACCGCACTGGCGGGGCTGCCGCCGGCCGGCAAGCCCGAGGTCACCCCGGTGGTCGGTCCCGTCACCATCGGCGGGCGTCCGTTCGAGCACGGCTGGCAGGTCCGCTTCGACCACGGCGCCTCCTTGAAGGGTCTCTCCTTCCATTACGAAGTGGACACCCCGTCCCGGAGCCTGTCCGCCACGATCGGGGCACAGAACACCGGACGCTGCGTCTGGACGCTGAGCACCGACAACGGTGCCATCAGCAAGAAGGCCGTCGAGTCCGGGCAGACAGGGAGCATCACTCTCCCCCTGGAGGACGCGAGCACGCTCAGCGTCACGGTCGCGGCGTCCGGGCGGGAGGGGCACGGCGCCGTTCCGGCCTGCTCCATGGGCGATCCCACCGTCGAGCCTGCGCCTGAGGCCGGAGGGGGCCCGGAGAGTCCCAAGGCGGACCAGCGGACGGGAAAGCCGGAGCCGGGCTCCCCGGCACCCGGTGCAACGCCCACGCCCCCACCGGTTGAGCGCCCGACCGCGCCGCCGTCCGGCGGGGCCAAAACTGAGCGGAGGGGCGGGCCCAGTCCCACTTCGAGCCCCAGCACACAGTCCGGGTAGGGCAGGGGCCCGTGGCGGCATCCGCCACGGGCCCCTTTGGGGTGGTTACTCGTTGAAGAGGCGGCCGTAGTCGGCCATGGCCAGGGCCACGTCGGCCTGGGCCCAGAACCGGTGGTAGGTGAACGTGGGCGCGGTCGAGGTCTCGCCGTTGGCGTAGGCCATGACGCGCTGGTAGTCGGGGTCGCTCTTGTAGAAGGAACGGATGGACATGAAGGTCGAGCTGGAGTCGATCGGGTCGCCGTTCGGCATGGTGCCCGTCCAGCCGGACGGGACGTAGACCGGGTCGGTGAGGCGGTTGTAGTCGGCCCGGGTCTCCTGCACCGAGACGCCCTTGGCGTCGGTGTGCTTCCAGATGGCGTCCAGCAGGTCCTTGGCGGCCTGCTTGGCGTCGGCGTCGCCGGACTTGGCCGCGTAGTACGTCAGGGTCTTGGCGTACGCGGCGGCAACGCCGATGTCGTTGGTGTAGTCCTGCACGGAGACGTGCAGGTCGGAGTTGGCGGGAGGCATGCCGCTGGCGGAGGACCAGTTCGCGTCCGGCTGGCCGGTCCACTTGAGCGTGGACGGGATCTGGATGCTTCCCGTGGACGGGTCGACGGTCGTCTGCGACAGCGCCCAGGCGACCCACTTGTCGAGGACGGCCTTGGCGTCCGCGTCACCGGTGACCTGGTAGTACTCGGCGACGCGCTCCATCGACCACGCCTGGAACCCGAACCACTGGTTGCTCGGCGGGTCGTGGTAGACCGGCTGCCAGTCGTAGGCCATGCCGAAGAACTCGGTGAGGCCCGTGGGCGGGGTGCTGTAGCTGCCCTCCCAGCTGTTGGTGACGCCGCCGGCGATGCCGCCCTCGGCGGACTGCAGCCACGTGTAGAGCTGCAGCTGCCGGGTGAGGCTCGTCTTCCAGTCGGACTTGGCCGTCGCGCCCTTGGGGGCGAGCGCGGGGTCGTTCACCAGTGCGTAGGCGGCGAGGGGGTTCTGGTAGCCGAAGTGCGAGGCTCCGTCGCCGATGCGCCACGCCCAGCCGGCGCTGGTGTCGGTGGCGCCGCCCCACGCGTAGTACCAGGACAGCAGGTAGTGCTCGCTGTTCTTGCCCGACCCGGCGGGGCAGGACGTGGGCGAGTCGCAGTCGCCGATCTTCTTGAAGTACTTGTCGAAGAACGAGTAGCGCAGGTAGTCGCCCATCTTGCCGGCCTTCGCCACGGTGGACGAGACGTCCCCGGCCTTGCCCTGGCCGTCGGCCCAGATGTTCGCCCAGTACGCGGCCTGGATGGCGCGCGCGTCGGCGTCCGGGGCGTCGGTGAACTTCCACTGCTCGGCGTAGGACGAGTCCTTGATGAACAGGTCCAGGTAGCCGTTGGTGCCGCCGTAGGCGAACTTGTCGCACGTCGGCTGCGGGACGGTCTCGAACACCGACTCCTGCGAGCCGCGCTGGTAGGTGTTGATGTAGGACGGGCCGTCGGCGTCCGGGCCCTCCTCGCAGCCGCCGCCCGGCGTGTTGCCGTAGCCGTACACGTTGTCGACGTCCTGCAGCCAGTGCATGCCGTAGATGTCGTCGGTGCCGTAGGCGGACTTCAGCTCGCCCGCGATCGGGTCCTGGCCGACCGGGACGCTGCCGTCGATCGCCGACGGGTAGTCGCTCGGCAGCGGGTGCTCGGCGGCGTAGGTGGCGGGCTTGGACGGGTCGTAGAAGGAGTTCGTCGGCTGGTCCGCGTGCGTCGGGATCATGTACTTCTCCATCAGCGCCCAGGCGGCGTTGAAGGGGTCCCAGTTCTGCGTGACCTTGCCGTACATGGCCTCCAGCCAGATGAGGTAGCTGTAGGCCTCGGACGTGGTCTCGTGCCCCTGGTCGGGGGCCTCGACCATGAACGTCTCCACCGAGTGGTAGGGGATGCCCTCGGGGCTGAAGTACCCGTTCGCCGGGTCCTTGATCTTGTTGTACTGGTCGAGGAACCGCTGCGTATAGGTGTCACCGCCGGTGGCGACCTCGGTCGCGGTGACCTCGGCCGCCGCGAACCCGGTCGCGGACGAGGTGAAGGTCGCCTGGCCCGTCCCGGAGTCGTCCGCGGTGATCGTCACGTTCTGCGCGGCCGACCAGTTCTGCGGCGTGAAGGTCAGCGTCCCGCCGCCGGTCACCGACAGGCCGCTGTTGCCCGCGGTCCGCGCCGTCGTCACGGTGACGTTCGAGGACGGCGCCTCGGAGAGCTTCACCGCGTACGTGGCCGTGGAGCCCTGCGCGATCGTGAGCGCGGCGGGGTTCGCCACGACGCTCGCCTGGGCGGCGACCGTGACGCCGACGGGCGCGGACTCGGCCGTCCCGCCCGCGCTGTCGGTCACCTTGGCGTAGAGCGAGTAGCCGCCCGCCGCCGAGGGCGTCCAGTTCAGGCCGTAGGGGGCGCTGGTGTCGGCGGCGCCGAGCGAGCCGTCCTGGTCGAAGAACTCGACCTTGGACACCGTCGCGCCGGTCCCGGCCGTCGCGGTCGCCGCGAGCGGCACCGAGGCGCCGACCGAGTACGTCGCCCCGGCCGCCGGGCTGGTCAGCGCCACCTTGGGGGCGGACGTGCCGCCGTTGCAGGCGGTGCCGTTCAGGGTGAACGCCGTCGGATCGGTGTTCGTCCCGCTGTAGGTGAACTGCCCGCCGACGCTCACGGTCGCGCCGCCGGCGAGCGACCCGTTCCAGCTCTCGTTCTGGACGGTGACGTCCTGGCCCGACTGCGACCACTTGCCCGACCAGCCGCTGGTGAGCTTCTGGTTCCCCGGGTAGGAGTACTTCAGCGTCCAGCCGTTCAGCGCGTCGCCCTGGTTGGTGATGTCGATGGTCGTGGTGAAGCCGCTGCCCCAGTCGTTCTTCTTGTAGACGACCTTGCACGCGGCCGCCGCTTCGGCCGTGGGCGCGAGGACGCCGAGGCCGCCGCAGAGCAGGGTCAGCGTCGCGCTCACGGCGGTGAACGCGCGCCATCGTTGCCTTCTTCTCACTTCGGATCCCTTCCTTGGGTCGCCCGCCGTGCGGGCATGCCGGGCTCCACCGCCGGCGGGATCCGGCGGCGGGGTCCCTTCAAGGGGCGCGCCCGGGGACGGGGCGCGCGTCAGACCGGGGCCGTCAGCCGGACTCCCGGATGATCAACTTGGTGCGCAGCACCACGCCGCGCTCGGTGTTCGGCCGGCCGCCGGTGCAGGCGCGCAGCTCGCGGGCGAGCCGCGCGCCGAGGTCCTCGGCGGGCTGCCGGACGGTGGTCAGCCGGGGCCGCACCTGCCGGGCGACCGGCGCGTCGTCGAACCCGACGACGGCGACGTCGTCGGGGACGCGGCGGCCCGCCCGGCGCAGCGCGCTGAGCGCGCCGACCGCCATCTGGTCGGACGCGGCGAGCACGGCGTCCACGTCCGGGCGGCGCTCCAGCAGCCGGCGCATCGCCCGCTCGCCCGACAGCCGGCCGAAGTCGCCCTGGCAGACCAGCCCGTTGACGCCCATCCCCGCCTCCCGGGCGGCGAGCCGGTAGCCGGCCAGCCGGTCGACGGCCGCGCCCATGTCGGCGGGCCCGGCGATGGTGCCGATGCGGCGGCGGCCGGTGGTGAGCAGGTGCCGGACGGCGGTGTGCGCGCCGCCGCGGTTGTCGACGTCGACGTAGGGCAGCGCCACCTCGTCGAGCGGGCGCCCGGCCAGCACCACGGGGGCGCCGGCGGCGGCCTGCACGAGCGGGGCGACCTGGTCGCGGCGGGCGCCGACGAGCAGCACGCCCTCCGCCCGGCCGCCGCGCAGGTAGCCGGTGGTGGCGCGCCACTCGTCCGGCCGGCCGGCCATCAGGACGACGAGCGGCGCCCGGCCGTCGAGTTCGCGGCGCACGCCCCACAGCAGGCGGGCGAAGTACGGGTCGCCGAGCACGCGGCAGGCGTCCTCGCAGACGACGGCCGCGATCGTGCCGGACGACTCCCGGTCGGGGGAGCCGGCGCGGCGCCGGACGTAGCCGAGCCGCTCGACGGCCGCCTCGACCTGGAGGCGGGCCGACCGGCTGACCCGGGCGGAGCCGTTGAGCACGCGGGACGCGGTCGCGGGCGACACGCCGGCGAGCTCGGCGACGTGGGCGAGGGTCGGGGGCCGGTCGGGAAGGGCTGGGTCTTCGGGGTGGGTGAGGGTCACGCTGAGCACTCCCTTCGGGGGTTCCCGGGCCTTGGCGGGGTGACCGGGTCGGGAGTAGTGGGAGCGCTCCCAAGAATCGGTTCGGCGGCCGATTGTGTCAAGTGTCACAGGCCGGTCGGATTCCGGAAATCCTCCGGCACCTCACTCGTGCGCGCGAGGCGCCGTGAAATTTCGTGAAAGGAATGGAACAAGGCTTCCATGTGGCGTCCGGCCCGTTCTACGTTCACCGCAGTCCAGGAGTGGGAGCGCTCCCAAGACGAAAGACCCGATGTGAAAGCGGAGATCCCATGAGATCGCCTTCCCCGCGCACCGCCGCGGCGGCCGCGCTGACCGGCGCCCTCTGCGCGGCGGGCTCGCTGGTCGCCGGCACCGGGGCGGTGCTCGGCGCGCCGGCGGCCCACGCCGCCGTCGCCTGCCAGGTCGGCTACAGCACCAACGACTGGGGCACGGGCTTCACGGCCGCCGTCACGATCACCAACCGGGGCCCGGCCGTCAGCGGCTGGACGCTGACCTACTCCTACACCGGGAACCAGCGCCTCGCCAACGGCTGGAACGGCCGCTGGTCGCAGTCCGGCCAGACCGTCACCGTCGCCAACGAGAGCTGGAACGGCTCCCTCGCGACCGGCGCCGCGGCCCAGGCCGGGGCTCAGTTCACCTACAGCGGCACCAACGCCGACCCCACCGGCTTCGCGGTGAACGGGACGTCCTGCGACGGCGACACGGAGCCGACCGAGCCGCCGACGACACCGCCCACGACCCCGCCGACCACTCCCCCGCCCGACGGGGCGGCGCCGGAGCTGGCGGTCTCGGGGAACACCTTCGTGGACGCCGCCGGGAACGCCGTGCGGCTGCGCGGGGTGAACCGGTCCGGCGGCGAGTTCGCCTGCGTCCAGGGCAACGGCATCTGGGACGGCCCGATGGACGCGGCCTCGATCGCGGCGATCAGGAGCTGGCACGCCGACGCCGTCCGCGTGCCGCTCAACTCCGACTGCTGGCTGGGGCTCGGCAACGTCGACCCGGCCTATCGCGGCACCGCGTACCAGAACGCGGTGAAGGACTACGTCGCCCTTCTCGAAGAGAACGGCATCACGCCCATTCTGGAGCTGCATTGGAGCCACGGGCTGTGGACCGGAAATGACAACCATTGCGACACCGCGAACGCCGAATGCCAGAAGCCGATGCCGGACGCCGAATACGCGCCCGAGTTCTGGCGGCAGCTGGCCGCGGCGTACAAGAACGACACGGCCGTGGTCTTCGACCTTTTCAACGAGCCCTACCCGAACAATCTCCAGGTCATGGACTACGCCCAGTCGTGGAAGTGCTGGCGCGACGGCGGCGCCGACTGCACCGGACTCGCCTACGAGGCCGCCGGGATGCAGGACCTCCTCGACGCCGTCCGCTCCACGGGCGCCGAGAACGTCGTGCTGGTCGCCGGCAGCAGCTACTCCAACGACCTGTCCCAGTGGCTCGCGCAGAAGCCGTCCGACCCCACCGGGAACCTCGCGGCCGCCTGGCACTCCTACAACTTCAACTACTGCGCGGACGCGTCCTGCTGGGACCGGCAGCTCGCGCCCGTCGCCGCGCAGGTCCCGCTCGTCGCGGGCGAGATCGGCGAGAACACCTGCGGCCACTCCTACGTCGACACGCTGATGGCCTGGCTCGACGCGCACGGCGCGTCCTACCTCGGCTGGACGTGGAACACCTGGGACTGCTCCAGCGGCCCGTCCCTGATCAGCTCCTACGACGGCACCCCGACCGCCTACGGCGCCGGGCTCCGCGACCACCTGCTGGCCGGCTCCTGACCGTCCCGGCGCGCACCGGCCCGCGCCCACCGCCCCATCCCGGCACGACCCCGCCCCCGGTAGAGATCCGCTCAACCAGATGGAGGAACCCGCATGAAGCATCCCCCTGCGCGCAGGAGGCCCGGCGCCCGGCGCCGCGGCGTATCGGCCGCCGCGGCGGCCGTCCTGCTCGCCTCAGGCACGGTCGCGCTGGCCCAGGCCCAGGCCAGCGCGGCCGCCGGCTGCACGGTCGACTACACCACCAACGACTGGGGCACCGGCTTCACCGCCAACGTGAAGGTCACCAACCTCGGTGACGCCCTCAGCAGCTGGACGCTGGAGTGGGACTTCGCCGGCGACCAGCAGGTGACCAACGGCTGGAACGGGACGTTCGCCCAGTCCGGCAAGCACGTCACCGTGAAGAACCCGAGCTGGGGCGGGGCGCTCGGCGCCAACGCGTCGGTCACCCCCGGCTTCCAGGGCACCTACTCCGGCACGAACGCCGAGCCGGCCCAGTTCAAGCTGAACGGGACCGTGTGCGACGGCTCGACGGGCGGCGGCGACGACACCGATCCGCCCACCACGCCGCCGGTGACCCCGCCGCCGACCGGTGACCGCGTCGACAACCCGTACGCCGGCGCGAAGGTGTACGTGAACCCCGAATGGTCCGCCAACGCCGCCGCCGAGCCCGGCGGCAGCGCCGTCGCGAACCAGCCGACCGGCGTGTGGCTGGACCGGATCGCCGCGATCGAGGGCGCGAACGGCGGCATGGGCCTGCGCGACCACCTCGACGAGGCGCTCAGCCAGAGCGCCGGGGTGATCCAGCTCGTCGTGTACGACCTGCCCGGCCGCGACTGCTCCGCGCTGGCGTCCAACGGCGAGCTCGGCCCGACGGATCTCGACCGGTACAAGACCGACTTCATCGACCCGATCGCGCAGATCCTCGGCGACGCCAAGTACGCCGACCTGCGGGTCGTCACGGTCGTCGAGATCGACTCGCTGCCGAACCTCATCACCAACGCGGGCGACCGGCCGACCGCCACCGAGAACTGCGACGTCATGAAGGCGAACGGCAACTACGAGAAGGGCGTCGCCTACGCGCTGCAGAAGCTCGGCGCCCTGTCGAACGTCTACAACTACATCGACATCGGCCACCACGGCTGGATCGGCTGGGACGACAACTTCGGCCCGACCGCGCAGCTGCTCGCCGACACCGCCGACATGTCCGGCTCCAAGGGCAACGTGGCCGGCTTCATCACCAACACCGCGAACTACGGGGCGACGAAGGAGCCCTACTTCACCATCAACGACTCGGTGAACGGCACGTCCGTCCGCCAGTCGACCTGGGTGGACTGGAACCGGTACGTGGACGAGCAGTCCTACGCCCAGGCGTTCCGCCAGGAGCTCATCGGCGAGGGCTTCGACTCGGGCATCGGCATGCTCATCGACACGAGCCGCAACGGCTGGGGCGGCGCCGACCGCCCGACCGGGCCCGGCCCGCAGACCGACGTCAACGCCTACGTGGACGGCGGCCGGCTCGACCGGCGCATCCACCTCGGCAACTGGTGCAACCAGGCCGGCGCGGGCCTCGGCGAGCGGCCGAAGGCCGCGCCCGCCGCGGGCATCGACGCCTACGTGTGGATCAAGCCTCCGGGCGAGTCGGACGGGGCCAGCTCCGAGATCCCGAACGACGAGGGCAAGGGCTTCGACCGGATGTGCGACCCCACCTACACCGGCAACCCCCGCAACAACAACCACATGAGCGGCGCCCTGCCGGACGCGCCGCTGTCCGGGCACTGGTTCTCCGCGCAGTTCCAGGAGCTGCTGCAGAACGCCTACCCGCCCGTCCAGTAACCACCCCCGAAGAGGCCCCGTGACCCGCTCCCGGCCACGGGGCCTCCCCCTACCCCGCCTTAGTTGACCTGCGGCGTGTTGTTGTTATCCGGCGGCTCATAACAACAACACGCCGCAGGTCAACGGGAATGGGAGCGGCCCGCGGCGTTCCCTGT